>CAYNWJ010000321.1:0-5314 GCA_964400815.1 uncultured bacterium | reverse complement strand
ACGGAGCAGTCGCGCCATGTTTCCCGGGCGGTGAAAGCGACCATCCGCTCCACGGAACTGCCGTCGGCGAACCCGAACTGCACGAGGACGCCCTCGACCGGCCGGTTGCTCTTGATGAAGCTCCTGAAGGTGAGCGTGCTCGAAGCGTCCACATACATATGGACCTTCTTGCGGACGCCGAAGAGATAATCGATGTCGTAGTTGGGGGTGATCTCCCGGTAGAGCGAACGGTTGTCCGCCGTTTCGGACCTGAGCGGCTTCACCCAGATGGTCGGGTCATAGGCCGTATCCTGCGCAGGTGGATAGGATGACCAGGCGCCCACCGTGCCGTCCTCGAACCCCTCCTCGAACACATACGGGACCAGCACGGGATCCGCGGAGGAAACGGCCGCGCCCACAACGATCGAAAGAACGAAAAGCGACACGATCAGACGGTTCATGAACAACCTCCCCTTTTCACGCAAACAACACGCGGTTGTGTTATGGTAATAGTCTGTATCTCTATCTCTCTGTCCGGACCATGCATTCCTCCCGGTGAAAAGCCCCGCCTCCGCCGTTTTTCACGGATGGCAGGAAATCCGCTCCACGAAGCTCTCCAGCACCACCACGGCTGCGGAGATTCCCGCATCGTGGGTCATGGACAGGTGAACGCGGTTCACGCCGAGACGTTCCGCACGGTCACGCGCATCACCGTGAAAAACAAGGCCCGGCCTTCCACCTTCCCCGGTCACCACCTCCACGGCGGTAAAGCCCCCGGCGGCGTCCCATCCGGAACCGAGCGCCTTGAACGCAGCCTCCTTGGCGGCGAATCTGGCCGCATAGCTCTCGGCCGGATGCTTTTTCGACGCGCACGCCGAACGCTCGTCCGCCGTGAACACGCGGCGCAGAAACCTGTCGCCGAAACGGTCGGCCGCATCCTCGATACGCCGGATCTCCACGATGTCCATGCCGATGCCGACGACCATGTTCTTTCCCGTGAATCCGCAAAACGTTCCGGGAAACGGGCGTCCATGACCCGTCGATACCAATGGGCCATGCCCTCGAATGCCGCCCCAAAACGTTGATATCAAAGCAAAAGAGCTGTAAATAACCGGTTTGAAACCATGATAAAAATATACCACCCCCCCGCCGTATACGCAAGATGAACCTCTCCGTGAAGGCGTGGGGCGGGGACGGGAGACCGCTCAGCGCCGCCTGGACGAGGAAAATACGGGACAAGCGCGGGTTTTTGTTATATATTACTGTATGCAACGAGACCGATCACCATCGCCGCCGGGAACGTAAATGAAACCGCCTTTCGAAGAACGTCCTCCCCTTCCCGTCTTCCTGATGGTGGACGGCCTGGACTGTCTCGTCGTGGGGGGAGGAGCGGTCGCGGCCCGCAAGATCGGGGACCTCATCGAGTGCGGAGCGCGGGTCACGGTCGTCGATCCGCAACCATCCGACGGGGTCGGACGTCTGCATGAAGAGGGAGCGGTCAGGCTCGAACGGCGATCGTTCGAACCCGCCGACCTGGACGGCACGTTCATCGTGTATGCGGCAACGGACGATGACGATGTGAATGCCGCGATATCGAAACTGGCGCGGGACCGCGGCATACCGGTCAACGCCGTGGACAGCCCCGACGACTGCACGTTCATATCGGGCGCCACGGTCAGGCGGGGACCCCTGAGGATAGCCGTTTCCACCAGCGGCGCGAGCCCGAAGCTGGCGGGGGCGATACGGCGCAGGCTCGAAAAGGAATTCGACGGGACATTCGGTGAATATGTCGCGGCCATCGGGGAAATGAGGCGGTTCATACTGGAAAGCGGGGAAGTGGACGGCGGACGGGCCGGAGAGCTGCTGGCGTGGCTTGCCGGTGACGAGGCGCTCCGGCTGTTCCGCGAGAACGGGAAGGAAGCGGTGTGGAACACATTAAGGAAGAACATTTCATCATAGCCGGCGTTTCCCACAAAACGGCATCGATAGAAATCAGGGAAAAGCTGGCGTTCGACGATACCACGGCGTGTGAAACGGTAAAGGGCTTTCACGATCTCGAGGCTGTGCGTGAATGCGTTCTGCTCTCGACCTGCAACCGGACAGAGCTTCATGCCGTCGTCTCCCGTAACACGGAGGAGGCGTCACGGCTCGTCACCGAAAGGCTCCGGGAACTGGCAGGGGATGCCTGTGGAGTGGACGAGGCCCTCTATGTTCACACAGGCAAACAGGCGGTGGAGCATCTCTTCGGGGTGGCGGCAGGCCTCGACTCCATGATTCTCGGGGAGCCGCAGATTTTCGGGCAGGTCAAGAACGCCTATTCCATCGCCTGCGACGCCGCATGCACCGGCCCCACGATCAACCGGCTGTTCCACACGGCGTTCAGGGTGGGCAAGCGTGTCCGCCACATGACCGCCGTGGGTGAAGGCGCCGTCTCGGTGAGCTTCGCCGCAGTCGAACTCGCCCGCAAGACCGTGGGCGATCTCACGGGAGCGAAGGTGCTTCTCGTCGGTGCGGGCAAGGTCGGGGAATTGAGCGCCCGCCATCTTTCCGACGCCGGGATCGGTTCACTCGTCATTGCCAACCGGACCTTCGAACGCGCGGAAGAGCTGGCGTCCAGACTGAACGGGACCGCAGTGGCATTCGAAGACGCCCTTTCCCTGTTCGGGACGGTGGACATCGTGATCGTATCCCTTTCAGCGGATGCGCCGGTCTTTTCCGCACACGACATCGCCACCGCCGTGGACGGGCGGCCCGATGGATCGCTGCTCCTCGTCGATCTGGGCGTTCCCCGCAACATCGCGCCGGAAACTGGCGGTCTTCCGGCCATAACACTCCGCGACATAGACGATCTCGAGTCCCTCACGCTGGACAACATGGACCACCGGAAAGGCGAGGCCGACAAGGCGGCGGACATCATCGCCGACGAGGCGGAGGAATTCCTCGACTGGCTGGCCGAGCGCGAGGCGGCCCCGGTGATCCGCGACCTGCACGTCAAATGCGAGAACATCCGCCTCGAGGAACTTGAGCGGATCAGGAACCGTGTGGACGAGGCCACCCTCGAAACCATCGATTTGGTCACCCGGCGCATCGTTCGGAAGATCCTGCACAATCCCGTCATCGCCATGCGGGCCACCGGTTCCGAAGCACAGCGCGAGCGTCTCCTGAAAACGGTGCATGAACTGTTCATCAAGGAATGCGATTGACATGGCCGCACCAACATTCCGAATAGGCACGCGCGGCAGCCCCCTGGCGCTGGCCCAGGCGGATATCGTCCGTGGACTGATCGATGAAAGGGCGCCCGGCGCGGCCACGGAAATCGTGGTCATCGAAACCGAGGGCGACGCCGACCGAACCTCCCCCCTGGAGTCGTTCGGCGGGCGCGGCGCTTTCGTCAAGAGTATAGAGAACGCTTTGCTGCGCGGTGAAATTGACGCCGCGGTGCACAGCCTGAAGGACCTGCCGACCGGGCTTCCCCCGGGCCTCGTCCTGGGAGCGGCGCCGGTCCGGGAAAATCCCCGGGACGCCATCGTGTGCGCGGTGGAAGACGATTTCGAATCGTTGACCTCGGGAAGTGTCATCGGCAGCGGAAGCGTGCGGCGTGTCGCACAGCTCTCCAAAGTATACCCCCGGTTCAACTTCACCGGCATCCGGGGCAACGTCGAAACGCGGCTGAAGAAGGTCGACCGCGGCGACTGCCAGGCTGTCGTGCTCGCCGTGGCCGGTCTCGTCAGGCTGGGCCTCGAATCCCGCATCACCCGGCGGCTGGAACCGGAACTGGTGGTGCCCGCCCCGTGCCAGGGAGCGATCGGGATCGAATGCCGGGAGGACGACGGCGAGACACGCGCCCTCCTCGAAAGAATCGACGACCGCGGCGTCCGGCAGTGCGTGGAAGCGGAGCGCTGTTTCATCGCGGCCCTGGGCATGGGATGCCATGCACCCGTGGGCGCCCTTGCCGAGAGTACGGACGGAACGGTGTCTTTGCGATGGTTCGTCGGTGATCCTAAAACGGGCGCATTCCTCAGGGGAGTGTTCGATGCCGGCGATGACGGGGAGACCGGGATCGGAGCGCTGGCGGCCGCCATACTGAAACGGCTTGCGTGAAAACACCCTCGCTTATGGCACGGGCGGCCGGGTCATGTGCGCGGGCTGGCCGTTCAATAAACAGACTCGAAAACGCTGGAGCGAGCAGCATGGTGTATCTCGTTGGAGCGGGCCCGGGCGATCCCGGCCTGATGACGGTGAAGGCGATGGATGTCCTCCGAAGGGCGGATGTGGTGCTCTATGACCGCCTGATCGACCTGTCGCTTTTGTGCGAGACGAAACCCGGCTGTGAGCTCATCGACGTGGGCAAGCGTCCCGGCCGTCACAGCAGGACCCAGGAGGAGACCACGGAACTCCTTGCGGAATACGGCGCCCGGAAAGAACTCGACATCGTGCGTCTCAAGGGCGGCGATCCCTTCCTTTTCGGACGCGGCGGCGAGGAGGCAGAGAGGCTCGCTGATGCGGGCGTGCCATTCGAGATCGTACCCGGCGTGACGGCCCTGACGGCGGCGACTGCCTATGCGGGAATCCCTGTCACCCATCGGGATTTCGCATCCTCGCTGGGGGTCGCCACGGGCCACGCGGCGCGCGGCAAGACCGGGGACCCCATACGGTGGCGTGAACTCGCCAAGGGGGTGGACACCATCGTCGTCTTCATGGGCGTCGGGGCCGCCGGAAAAATCGCGGCGGAGCTCGTGGCAGGCGGCCGTTCCCCCGAAACCCCCGCCGCGGTCATCCAGGAGGGCGCGACCTCGTCCCAGCGCACGATCACGGGCACCCTGGCGACCATCGCCGCCGACATGGAACAGGCGGGCATACACCCTCCGGCGCTCTTCGTGGCCGGGGAAACGGTCCTTCTCCACGACAGGCTGTCGTGGTATTCTCCGGGACCGCTCGCGGGCCTGAGAATCGGTGTCACCCGCCCGTCGCACCAGTCGAAGTCCCTTGTAGAAAGGATCGCCCTGCATGGCGGACGGCCCGTTCCCATGCCTTCCATCCAAACGGCCGACACCATCGGCACGGACGAGGTGGCGGAGGCGGTCCACGGCCTCGATTCGACCGGCTGCGTGGTTTTTTCCAGCACGAACGGAGTCGATTCCTTCTTTCGGGCGTTGAAGAGGCACGGATACGACACGCGCGCGCTCGCTGGAGTCGAACTCGCCTGCATCGGGCCTGTTACGGCGGATGCGCTTTCGCGGTACGGCGCACGGGCGGACACGACCGCGGATCGTTACATAGCCGAGGGCATGGCGGAAACGCTTTTCGGGAACGGCGGCGTCGCCGGGAGGACATT
>CAYNWJ010000320.1:2210-5314 GCA_964400815.1 uncultured bacterium | reverse complement strand
CCGAACTCCGGCATGGAGAAGACGATCAGGTCCTGGCTGGCATCACGCCGTGATTGAAGGCCTGTTCGAACGCAACGAGGGAACCCTGGGTCATGCCCATGTCGTCGCCGCGGACGATGAGCCTGATCTCACCGTCCTCCTGTGCGCCGGCGATGACCGGGACCGCCAGAAGCAGGACTGCGAGTGCGATACATGCGAAAGTCCGTTTCATTGTGCCAGCCTCCTTGAAAGGAAAAGTAGTCGTGTTCGTGTCAAAAAACGTCGCGCATCCGCGGATGCGATGCCGATTATTGAATATAATATGCAGCGGGCCGCGCAAAACCAAAAAATTGAAACGCGTCGAAACTTGCTTCGTACAATACTAATGAAACAGGGGAACGGGACGGTGTTCACGAACGCCAACAAGTCCTTGCTTTACCATTCACGGGTAATTATCCTTCGATCATATCCGTTGTAAGCCATTCTACATCGAACTGATTCCGAAGAAAAGAGGGTGCGTTTCATGACCATGAAATCGCTGATAATCATAGCCGTGGCCGTCCTGATCATGGCCGGCGCGGGTTTCGTCCTGTTTTTCGGCGCCGGTTCCACTCCCGGTGAAGGAGTGGATATCGTCTATCCCTTCGACGGTGCGGTGTTCCCGCCCGAGATCGCCCCGCCCACGGTCCGCTGGGAGGACGGGGAATCGGGCGCCACGTCGTGGACGGTGACGGTCGCCTTCGAGGGATCAAACGCCCCCGTCACGGCCGAAAGCCGTATCCCCCGCTGGCAGCCTTCCCGTGACACATGGGAAACCATCAAGGAACAATCCCTCGACGCCCCCGCCACGATCACGGTAACCGCCTACCGCAAGCTCCTCGGCATCCGTAAAAAGATCAGCGAGGCATCCGTCGAAATGGCAACGTCACGGGACGAGGTCGGCGCCCCCATATTCTACCGCATGGTCACATTGCCGTTCGAATTCGCGGTCAACAACATGGAAACGATCAAATGGTGCCTCGGGGACGTCTCCTCCGGTGAACCGCCGAACGTGGTGCTCGAGAACATGCCCGTATGCGGGAACTGCCACTCTTTCTCGGATGACGGCTCCTACATCGGCATGGACGTGGACTATGCCAACGACAAGGGTTCCTACATCATCACCGAAGTGGGCGAGGAAATGAACCTTTCGAACGGCGACGTGATCACCTGGAGCGACTATCGCCGCGACGACGGCGATCTGACGTTCGGCCTGCTGAGCCAGATATCGCCCGACGGCAGATACGCGGTGAGCACGGTGAAGGACCGGTCGGTGTTCGTGCCGGTGGACGACCTCTACTATTCCCAGCTCTTCTTCCCGCTCAAGGGCATCCTCGTGAGCTACGACCGCGAAACGGACCGGTATAAACCGCTCGGAGGCGCGGCCGATCCCGGCTATGTGCAGAGCAATCCCGAATGGAGTCCCGACGGGAGGGAAATCATCTTCGCCCGGAGCAAGGTCGGCTCCATCGATGTCGACTCCGGGCAGGTGCTCCTGACGCCGGCCCAGTGTGAAAAGTACATCTCCCGGCGCGAGCTGTTCAAGTTCGATCTTTACCGCGTTCCCTTCAACGGCGGCGAGGGCGGTGAGGCGGAACCCATCCCGGGCGCATCGAACAACGGCATGAGCAATTATTTCCCGAAATACTCTCCCGACGGCAAATGGATCGTGTTCTGCCGGGCGGAAAGCTTCATGCTCCTCCAGCCCGACAGCAGGCTCTACATCATGCCCGCGGAGGGCGGGGAACCGCGTGAGATGAACTGCAACACCGGCAACATGAACTCGTGGCACAGCTGGTCGCCCAACGGCCGCTGGCTGGTGTTCTCCTCGAAGGCATTCACGCCCTACACCCAGCTGTTCCTGACCCACATCGACGAGAACGGCATGGATTCCCCGCCGGTGCTCCTTGAGAATTTCAGCACACCGGACCGCGCCGCGAACATTCCCGAATTCGCCAACATCGAAGCCGGCGGCATCGAGATGATTCACGAGAACTTCATCGATTACTACTCCTTCGCCAACAAGGGCGGGCAGATGATCGACGAGGGCCGGCTCGACGACGCCGAGATATTCCTCAGGCGCTCCATCGAGCTCAACCCCGAATTCGCCATGGCCCACAAACGTCTGGGAATGGTGCTCGCCAGGATGGGGCGCGCCGACGAGGCCGTGGAGGAGTGGATGGAGGCCAAGCGGCTCGATCCCGACGACCACCTGATCTATCTGAACCTGGGCTCCCATTATCTCGAACGCCGCGATTTCGGGAAAGCGCGGGAGAACTTCGTCAGGGCCGTGGAACTCAACGAACAGTGCGCCCCCGCGATTACCGGCCTGGGCATCATCGCCTATCACGAACAGGACACCGACAGGGCCGAGACATATTTCGAGCGGGCCATCGAGACCGACCCGGGATTCGATGACGCCTATGCCCGCCTGGGGACCCTCATGCTGGAACGGGGCGACTACGAACGCTCCGAGGAGCTCTTCCGCACCGCCTGCGAACAGAACCGCCGCAACGCCAGCGCCTTTCTCGGGCTGGCGAAGGTCATCGCCATGGACGATGAGCGCGTTTCGGAGGCCATCGACGCCTACAAGCGGGCCCTGTCGCTCTCCCCGAACAACGCCCCCGCCCATGTGGACCTTGGCAATCTCTATCTGAAGAACGGGGACAGGATGTCGGCCATGGGAGAATTCGACACCGCCCTCAGGCTCGACCCGAACAACCAGACCCTCAGGAACTTCATCGGACGCATGCGTCAACAGCGGTAAGGAGTCGTCGGCTCCACTCCTGAACGGTGATATTGAGGAGGGGCTTGGCAGGGACTTTCAAAAGGCAGACCCCACACTCACCCCCTGTCACTCCGTGACGTCCCCCTCTCTCGCACGCGAAAGAGGGGGAATACGCGAATCCGGTGTTTCAGCATTCATAACTCCAATTCTGTTAAATACATACCAGGAGCTGCCGGGACATGAATTCAGAGATTCCCGGGGGGCTTGCCTGTATACAGCTCAGCATCGCGGGCGGCAGTGTCAGCGTGACGGGTCGCCGGGGGCAAATGTGCCTTGCTTTCGGTGAATGGAATCACTA
>CAYNWJ010000320.1:0-2200 GCA_964400815.1 uncultured bacterium | reverse complement strand
TATTTTTAGTTCTTGCGCTGCCTTTTCAGGCGATTTGTTTACGACTTGACTCCATCGAGATGCCATAGATGAAAACGTCCTTCTTTTCCAACGACGGCCTCGTGCGCGGCTCCTCCTTCGAAACGCCGGGCGGGGCCACCGAGTTCTATCTGACCATCGACACGCGTGAAGAGCGCTACTTCACCGAAGAGCTCGAAAGCATTTTCGAGACATACCGTGCGGCCTGCGCGGAATACGGCATCGGGGACGACACCCTCGTGTTCAGCCGATTCTATATCTCAGACATCGCCAATCAGAAGGAAGTCCTCCGCGACTCGAAGATTTTCGACGCCATGCGTCACGGTGCGGTGTCGGTCATCCAGCAATGCCCGGTCTACGGCGGCGATGTGAGCCTCCTCATGTACCATGTCAGGCGCGATCACGAGCCCCTCGACAAGACGATCATGACATATGACCGCGAAAACCGGCGCAACGGGGCCCTGATCCGCGGGAATCACTACGACATGCTCTGGACGGCGAATTTCTATGGCATCGGCCCCTTCGATTCATATCAGCAGACCAACGAGATATTCGACTCCTTCTCCGGCATTCTGGAAGACAACGGCATGAATCTGCTCGACAACGCCATACGGACCTGGGTCTATGTCCGCGACGTTGACAATCACTACAAGGGCATGGTCGACTCGCGCAGGGAGTTTTTCGCGAAGCACGGCCTGACGAAGGAAACGCGCTATATCGCCAGCACCGGCATAGAGGGATTCTCCCGCGAGGTGAATTCGCTGGTCGCTTTCGACGCCTATGCCCTGAAGAACCTGAAACCCGAACAGATCGTCCGCATGGAAGCCCTCGAGAACCTGTCCCCCACCATCGTCTATGGCGTCACCTTCGAGCGTGGCACGCGGGTCCGGTTCGGCGACCGTTCCCATCTCCACATCTCGGGCACGGCGAGCATCGACAAAAAGGGGGACATCCTCCACGTGGGCGATGTACGCAGGCAGACAGGAAGGACCCTCGAAAACATCAACGCGCTTCTCGAGCCACATGGTGCGCAGCTCAAGGATATGGCGTATATCATCTGTTATGTCCGCAACATGAAGGACCGCGACAAGGTCAGGGAGATCCTCGAAAAGGAGATCCCCCGCAATATCCCCCTCCTGATCCTCGAAGGCGCGGTGTGCAGACCCGCATGGCTCGTGGAACTCGAGGGCGTGGCAATCATTCCCGATTCGACCGAACATCCGCCGTTCTTCTGATAGTCCGGCAACGGTCGTTATCCGCAACCGGTCTCTTTCCGGCGCTCCCCGGAAAATCCACCGAAATACATTGAGGAAAACTTCTTGGCATAATTTTCGGAACCGCAGGCATCCGATGATGACGCTGATGAAAGAATGATGATTGACGATACGCCGTTTGAACCATGATTCGTGGGATGAAAGGATTGACAGGATGGTGATCGCGGTTCATCCCGTAATCCCGTAAATCCCGGTTCAGCAGGTGAAAACCGTCGAAGTAAATGTGTTTGCAGGAAAATGGGGGATTACAACCGGTCTCTTTTCATTGCGAAAGGACCGGTTTTTTCGTATCCTGAAACCACATGCGCACCAGAGGGATGCGCATCAAGGAGAGCTCGGCATGGGGAAATACATTCTCGCTCTCGCGGCGGTTTTTCTGGTGACGGCGATTCTTGTCGGCCCCTTCACCGTGGTCTCCCCTTCCATGGAGGACACCCTCCTGGTGGGCGACACCTTCCTCGCGCTGAAATACTGGTACGGCATCCGCGTGCCGTTTTCGGACACCATACTCATTGAGCTGCACGAGCCGCGGCCGGGGGACCTGCTCATCTTCAACTATCCCCTCGACCCCGACAAGACCTATGTCAAACGCTGCGTGGCGGTCGGCGGGCAGACGGTGAAAATTCAGGCCAAGCGGCTGTTCGTGGACGGAAGGCTCGTCCCCCTGCCGCCGGGCGGCAAGAACGCCGATCCCGAACTGCTCGAGAAGGAGGCGACGGGCCACGGCAAGCGTGATTTCATGGACGAGGCGGCGGTACCGGACTCCGCGATCTTCGTGCTCGGGGACAACCGTGACTATTCCATCGATTCGCGCATCTGGGGATTTCTCAACACACGTCATATACGGGGCAGGGTAGGGCCGATATTCTTCAGCGTCGATCCCGAAATCCCCTGGTCCCGGCCCATGG
>CAYNWJ010000319.1:0-5346 GCA_964400815.1 uncultured bacterium | reverse complement strand
TATCGGCTCACTTTTTACGTTTGCCAAATTTTACAGAAAATTAGGGACGCAATCGTCAATAGTAACGTATATGGATGCTGACTTAACTTGATAACCGGATATTATTATGGATATAATACCATACTTTATAATGGCTAATGTGTAATATGCGCTGGTTTTTCGGGGGAATTGCCAATGAGGTGCAACAAGCCTCATCCGTTTCCGCTTTCGAAATGAAAAGGGTGCGCCGCGATCAGAAAACGTTCACGACGCTGTCTCGTGTATACTCACTATAAAACCTTTGAATTTCCTTATGTTATTTATTATTTTTCTTTTGAGGGACAGGAACGCATCGTGATAAGAAGATATTCATTTTACCCGTTGAAAAATCTGTCTTTACCTTGAAAACAGGGAGGTTATGCGGATGGAAGAAATCCTGGCGAAAATCAAATCGCGCGATCCCAACCAGAAGGAATTTCTCCAGGCTGTCGAGGAAGTGCTCGACGACATCGGTGATTTTTACGATTCCCATGCGGCGTATCGCAAGCACACTATCATCGAACGCATCGTCGAACCGGAGCGCGTCATCATGTTCCGGGTCCCCTGGCTGGACGACAAGAACGAAGTCCGGGTGAACCGCGGCATGCGCGTCGAGTTCAACAGCGTCCTCGGCCCCTACAAGGGAGGGCTCAGGTTCCATCCGTCGGTCAACCTCAGCATCATCAAGTTCCTCGGATTCGAGCAGATATTCAAGAATGCCCTCACCGGCCTGCCCATGGGCGGCGGCAAGGGCGGATCGGATTTCGATCCCAAGGGAAAATCGGACATGGAGGTGATGCGCTTCTGCCAGAGCTTCATGACGGAACTTTCACGGCATATCGGTCCCGACACGGACGTTCCCGCGGGCGACATCGGTGTGGGCGGCCGTGAGATCGGCTACCTTTTCGGCCAGTATCGCCGCATGAAGAACGAGTTCACCGGCGTGCTCACCGGCAAGAACAAGAACTGGGGCGGCTCCGAGATCCGTCCGGAGGCCACGGGATACGGCGCCGTGTATTTCGCACTCGAAATGCTCAAGACGCGCGGCGAATCTCTGGAAGGCAAGACCTGTCTCGTGTCGGGTTCCGGCAATGTCGCCCAGTACACCGTGGAGAAGATCCTCGATTCCGGCGGCACGGCGGTGACCCTTTCCGATTCCAGCGGCTGGATTCATGATCCCAAGGGCATCAACCGCGAGAAGCTCGCCTTTGTCATGGAATTGAAGAACATGCGCCGTGGACGCATCAAGGAATACGCCGAGAAATTCACCGGCGTCACCTACACTCCCACCGACCCGTCGCTCGACCACAATCCCCTCTGGGACATCAAGGCCGACTGCGCCTTCCCGAGCGCGACCGAGAACGAGATCAACGGTGTGGATGCGAAGAACATGGTCGAAAACGGCATTTATGTCGTGAGCGAAGGAGCGAACATGCCGACAACGCCCGAAGCCATCGGGATCTTTGCGGAGCACCATGTTCTGCATGCGCCGGGAAAGGCCGCGAACGCCGGCGGTGTCGCCGTGTCCGGTCTGGAGATGGTGCAGAACAGCATGCGCATGAGCTGGCCCCGGGAGGAAGTGGACAGCCATCTTCAGCGCATCATGACAACCATCCACGAGCAGTGTACCGCCCATGGCGTGGAGGATGATCACTGCAACTATTTCAAGGGCGCGAACATCGCCGGCTTCAAGCGTGTCGCGGATGCGATGATCCAGCAGGGCGTGGTCTGAACGGTCACATGCGCCGGCCGGGCGGGGGAGATGTGTCTGCCTCCCGGCCGGCATGAACCATCGAGCGGGAGGTCCGCGTGCCGAAGAAGGCGCCTGCAAACCCGGTTACAGAAGCGAATGGACGGGAAAACCGCTCAACCCGCGGAAAAATAGCGGTCATCGCGGTGTTCGCCCTGTTCGGGGCCGTATATCTGGCGACGCTTCTCGCGTTCTTTCCCGCATTGCCGGTCATCGCCCACAAGGCCGAGGACATACCCGGCTACGATGTCCGGTATCCGCCCTTCCGTGTCGATGAATACAATTATCACACGATAGCAGAGAACATCCTTTCCGGTGACGTGTACGCCGAGGGTTCGCTGGAACGGAGCTATACCATCGGTTTTCCGGTGGCCGCCCTGCCCTTTGTGGCCGTATTCGGCAGTATCGGCGGCTATGTGGCGAACGCGGTCATCATGTGGGCCTGCCTTGTCGTGTTCTATCTCGCCGCGCGGGGATACACGGGGCGTCTGAAATCAATGATCGTCACCGCCGTCCTCGCTTTCGCCACGCTCAACTGGTTCTATGCGGCGTCCTGCTATACCGAACCCCTCTCCCAGCTTCTCCTGCTTCTCTCGCTTTTCCTTCTCACATCCGGAAAAACAGGGAGAGCCGGAAAGCTTCACATCGCGGCCGCGGGCGCATTCACCGCCCTCAATCTTTTCGTGCGTCCTCACTACATCCTCGCCGCAGCCCCCTTCTTCCTGTATCTGCTGCTGAGACGGCGTGATGGAAAATGGCGTGTGGAACATCGGCGGGCGCTTGTCTTCGCCGGTGGGGCGGGGGCGGTGATACTGCTCTGGATGATACGGAATGCGGCGGTTTTCGGCGGTCCCGTCACCTTCGAGTATTCACGGCTCATGGACAGCTACATACCGGGCGCGCAAAGCAGCTACATGAAGGGCAATGTTCTTCTCGGTCTGCACCGGCTCCTGTTCGACCAGTACCACGGGCTGTTCACCATAGCGCCGATTCTGCTTCTTTTTCCCGCGGGTCTCCGGTGCATGTGGAAGGACGGGAAGCGGGCCGAATCGCTCATGCTTTTCGCCGTGGTCCTCGTGATGGTGATGTTCGCGGCATCGAGCGCATATCCCTTCACAGAGTTCGGGCTCGGTTCCCGGCACATGCTTCCCCTCATGCCGCTCATGCTTCTTCCCGCGGTGTTCTTTCTTGACAGCGGCCTCTTTTCGCGCTCCGTGGTCGCTGTGCTCGCCCTCTATTCATTCTATCACGCGGGTATCGGGTGGTTCACCGGCGGTGAACCGGGCATGGGCTTCTTCATCGGCATCCTGAACGAGTCCCAGTCACGCGCCATCATCCTCTCGCGCAAGGACATGCTGCCGGAACGGACCTTCGGGTCCGAGCAGGAGCTCATCCGGACCTATCTTGACGCATTGAAAAAAGCGGATCTCATGGACCTGTTGCAGACCATGGACCCGCTTGTTCGCGAGAAGATACGCGGGAACGAGAGGACATTCATGCTGTATCTCAGGAGCCAGCCGAACCCCGCCGAATACATCCTCTCCGCCGACCCCAGGGAGGGAATCGTGATCAGGAGCTTTTCCGTCTCGCAGGGACCGATGGACCAGCCCGCCCGTTCAGCGTCCCCGGACAGCACGGCGGAAACGCCCTGAGGCGATCCTTTCTCAGTCGATATCGACGATATCGAGCCGTCCCTTGTAGAGAAAGCGTTTGATCTTGCGTGTCGAGGTCTTCACGAACTCGTCGCGCTCGATACCGATCCTCGTGACACGCTGGTGCGGCGCAAGCTTGTCCATGCTGCCCTTCACCTCACGTTCGAGGAGCGGCTTGAATGCGTCGATAAGCTCGTCCTTGGCATCCTCGGTGAGCTCGTTTATGTCGATGTGCTCCTTGAATTTCATGCCTTCGGACGCCGCATGCTCTATGAGGATTTCATAGTCGGGATAGACAAGCACCCCCACATCCTCGCCCACGCGACCTTCGGTCCTGTATCCGAGGACTATGGACTCGGCGATGAACCTGCTCTTGTTGATCTCCGATTCGACCACTTCGGGATACACGTTCTTTCCGCCGCGGTTCACGATGATATCCTTCGCACGGCCGGTGATGAAGATATAGCCGTCTTCATCGATTTTGCCCAGGTCTCCGGAATGATACCAACCGTCCCTGATCACGGAGGATGTCTGTTCCGGGTTTTTGAAATATCCCTTCATGACGTTGTCGCCCTTTATGGCGATCTCGCCGATACCGTCGGCGCCGGGATTGACGATCTTGACCACCACATTGTCGATGGGAACACCCACGGAGCCGATCTTGATGGCGCCGGGACGGTTGCATGAGGCGACCGGCGATGTTTCGGTGATTCCATACCCCTCGAGGAAACTGATGCCCAGATTGACGAATCCCTCGATCACCGATGGTTCCATGGGGGCCGCGCCGGATATCATGTAGCGGATTTTGCCGCCGAGCTTCTTTTTCAGGCCCATGCCGATGATTTTCCTGCCTCCGTATTTGAACAGGGCGTTCTTGAATTTGGAGGCCTCGATCTGGCGGATGATCCCGCGGTATATTTTCGAATAGAGCAGGGGGACGCCGACCATCAGGGTGGGCTGGCACTCCATGATCAGACGCTGGCGTTCACGGCTGAGAATGTCGACGAAACTGACACAGGCGCCCGCGACGATGGGATAAACGAAACATATGGTGAAGGGGAACACGTGGTGCATGGGGAGCAGAAGAAGAAAATTGTCCTCCTGGCTCACCCGTATCACGTCGGCGATGGATTCGATGTTCGATATGAAATTACGGTTGGTGAGCATCACGCCTTTGGGGGTTCCCGTCGTGCCCGAGGTATATATGATCGACGCGAGATCATCGGACTTTCTTTCCACCGTGGTGAACGAGCTTTCCTTTAAGAGCTTCGTGCCCATGTCCCTGAGGTCGTCATAGGACAGGAATGTCTTGTGCCTGTTGTTTGACCGGCCGTTTTTCGCGGCGTCCCTGCCGTCGCCCAGTCCCTTGTGACGTTTCAGCACGGTGACGTTGCGGTCGAAGATGATGATGTTTTCGATGGATGGGAGCTCGCTGATGATTCTCGACAAAACATCGTGACAGCTCATGGAGCAGAGTATTGTCGTGGATTCGGAATGATTGATTATGTGCGTCGTTTCCACTTCGCCCAGGTTCGCGTCGATGGGAACGGCGATACCCCCCACCGCCTGTATTGCGAGATAGCAGACAAACCACTCCGGCCGGTTCTGGCTCATGATGGCGATCTTCGAATCATCGCCCAGGCCGAGTTGTTTCAGTCCGGCCGCCGTAATCCGCACGGCGTCCGCCATGTCGGCGTAGGTGATGAACTCCCACGATTCATCCTGGTAATACCGCATCGCCGTCCGCTCGGGAAATCTACGGGATGATTCCAGGAAACTGCCGATAATAGTACTCATGCCGGTCCCCCCTCAGGAATATATACGCACGGTGTTTTTTTCAATAATATGCCGTCTGCCATGAAAATACAAAGGGATTTTCCTGACAATCCCCCATTTTCCGGCACAAACTTATATTTCGAGGTTTTT
>CAYNWJ010000318.1:3044-5350 GCA_964400815.1 uncultured bacterium | reverse complement strand
GCCGGACATCGCCGCTCAGGTTCGGGGCGGTTCCCGACGGCTCCCTGTGCGCGGGCCCCTCGGGATGCACCGAGTGTCTGGAGGCCTGCCCGAAGGGCGTGCGTGTGAGCGAGATCAACCGCTGCCTGGGCTATCATTACGGTTACGGCGACCAGGAACTGGCGCGTGAGAACTACCAGTCCCTCCCCCACGCATGGCGCGCGGACCGCTGCGGTGACTGCGACGAGTGCGCGGTGAAATGCGTGAACGGCCTCGATATCACCGAATCCGTCCGGCGGGCGCGGGAACTGTTCGGATAGTCCGAATGCACGAACGAAAGGAAACAGAAGCGCAATTCTCATCAACAGAACGGGAGTACCGATGAAGCATACCGACAGAAGATCGTTTCTGAAACACGCCGGCGGCGCAGCAGCGCTGACCGGTGCCGCCGCCCTGGGGACAGACGCCCGCAGGACCTTCGCGCAGAGTCCCGACGGCTTTCACCGTGTGTCGTTCCGGGAGCTGGGTTCCACCGGCCGCAGGGTGAGCGAAATCGGGTTCGGCGCCATGAACATGCGTGACGCCGACCTGGTGAACGCAGCCATCGACATGGGCGTCAACTACATCGACACCGCCAACAGCTACATGAACGGCGTGAACGAGGAAGTGGTCGGAAGCATCATGGAGACACGGCGCGACGAGGTCTTTCTGACCACGAAGGTGTACGTGCGCGACCCGTCGGAATACAAGAAAATCCCCGGCATGATGGAGACCTCCCTCAAACGCCTCAGGACCGACCACGTGGACCTCATGCTCCTCCACAGCTCCAAGAGCCGCGAACACGTCATGAACGACGATTTCATCCGCGTGTTCGATGATGCCCGGGACCGGGGGCTCTGCCTGCACGTGGGAACATCCACCCACGCCAACCATGTCGAGGTGCTCGACGCCGTCGTGGAAAGCGATTTCTGGGAGGCGGTTCTGGTCGGGTACAGCTATGTTTCGCCGCAGGAAGTTGTCGAGGCGGTCGCCAGGGCGCGCAGGGCCGGCGTGGGCATCATCGCCATGAAATCCCTCCTCAACCCCGTAGACCTCGCCTCTTGGGACTGGCAGCCCATCGAGGACATCCGGACGGAAAAGACCAGCCATTACACCGCGTCCCAGGCCCTTCTCAAATGGGTGCTCGACGATCCCCATGTGGATACGGTCATCCCCGGCATCACCTCCTTCGAGCAGCTCGCACAGGACGTGGGCGTCATGGGCCTCAGGACCAGCGCCGATGACCGCCGTACGCTCAGGAAATTCGGCGAGCGCATTCGGGGACACTACTGTCACGGTCTCGCAGGGTGCGAAGGGTGCCTGGATGCCTGCCCGCGCGGTGTGGATGTCCGCTCGATCACCCGCCTGATGACCTATGCCAATGGCTATAACGACCAGCGGCTGGCCTTCGAAAACTACCGCCGCATCCCGGAACTCGCGGGACTGGCTCCATGCGGGGACTGCGACGAGTGCACGGTGAAATGCGCGAACGGCATCGATATCGCCGAAACGGTCAGGCGGGCGCGGGAGTTGTTTGCCTGAGCGTGGAAAAAGTTGTATACTATAATGATATGAGTGCCGCCCGTCGTGCGGCCGCGCCACGGAGGCGGACCGGCGCAATCGGCGGTAAAACGGTGTGAAGCCCGAACATGATGTCAATATTCCCGGACGGTGTCACGGTGCGTCTTTCCCGGTAACGGGAGCGTGTCGGCGCCGGGACTGAACGCACGCAGGAGGTGCAATGAAGAGAACGAATCGCAGAGATTTCATCAAGACGACGGCGGCCGGAAGCGCAGCGGTCACCACAACGCTCGCCGGTCTCGGTCTGTATCCCCGCCGGACCTTCGCACAGAGTCCCGACGGATTCCACCGGGTGGCGTACCGTGAGCTGGGTTCCACCGGCTGCAAGGTGAGCGAAGTCGGGTTCGGCGCCATGAACATGCGCGATCCCGAACTTGTCAGGGCGGCCATCGACTACGGCGTCAACTACATAGACACCGCCTGGGTCTACATGCAAGGGCGCAACGAGGAAGTCGTGGGCGAAGCGCTCAAGGGCGGCCGCCGCGAGAAGGTATTCCTCACCTCGAAAGCCATCACCAAGGACGCCGGCGAGCTCAGGGGCCAGATGGAAACGTCCCTCAAGCGTCTCCAGACAGACCACGTGGACCTCATGCTCTTCCACGTGATCAATTCACGGGACCAGGTCCTCGGCGAGGAATACATCAAGGTCTTCGAAAAGGCGAAACGCGACGGCCTGACCCGTTTCGTGGGCGTTTCCACCCATGCCA
>CAYNWJ010000318.1:0-3034 GCA_964400815.1 uncultured bacterium | reverse complement strand
ACGCATGCATCGAAAGCGATTTCTGGGAAGCGGCCCTCGTCGGATACAACTATTTCACACCGAAGGACGTACGCCCCGCCATCGAACGCGCCCGCAAAGCCGGCATCGCCATCATCGGCATGAAGAATCTGCTCAATCCCGCGACCAATCCCTGGACCGAGCTCGACGATATCCGCTCGGACGACGAGAAGGAGAACATGTCCGCGGCGCAGGCGCTCATCAAGTGGGTGCTCGACGATCCCTATGTTGACACGACCATTCCCGGCATCACCTCCTTCGAACAGCTCGCCGCCGATGTCGCCGTGATGGGCATGCCCATGAGTTTCGGCGAGAAGCGTTCGGTGCTCAAGTTCGGCGAGGCCGTACGCAGACACTACTGCAGCGGCGTGGCTGGCTGCACCGGCTGTCAGGGACAATGCCCCAATGGTGTGTGCGTCAATGACATCAACCGTTGTCTCGCGTATGCGGAAAGCTATGGCAGCGTGGGACTGGCATGGGAAAACTACCGCGAACTGCCGTCCACATCGAAGATCGATGTCTGCGGCGACTGCGACGAATGCGTGGTGAAGTGCGTCAACGGCCTCGATCTCACAGCCAACATCAGGAAAGCAAAGGAGTTGTTCGCATGAAAATAATGACCGCAGGTGCGGGGCGGCCGCTTGTCATTGCGGTGCTCCTCATGGTATGCATGTCGATCGTCACGGGAGCCGCGGCCGAGGAGGCGAAATTCCTGAAGGAGACCTTCCCCGGCGGATTCAAGGCAAAGGAGCCGGTGGCGTTCTATGACCAGGGAAATCTCTACGAGTACATCAACGGCCAGGCGGTGTTCTATCTGAGTTACGGTTTCACGCGGCTGGAGCACGGCTATTACGAGAACGGGGACGCCACGTTCTATGTGGACGTGTACGAGCTGAACAGCCCCCTTTCGGCATTCGGCTCCTACCGCCAGCAGCGCGATCAGGGCTCCGATTCCATGGACGCCGGCGCCGAGGGCTCCATCCTCGACTATCTCGCCGTATTCTACAAGGGCAAATTCTATGTCGAGATCATCCCCATGAGCGGGGACGACGTCATGCCCATGATGGCGAAACTCGCGGAAGAGGTCGCAAAGAACATCCCCGGCGAAACGGCCGTTCCCCCCGAAGTGGACCTCCTGCCCCGCAAGGACCTGGTCGAGGGATCGGAACGGTATGTGGACGAGAATCTCATAAGCTACACCTTCATGGGGCGCGGCCTGGTGGCCACCTACACGCCGGGCGGCGGCGACCGTGAGGTGCGTATTTTCATCGCCATGCCCGGTGACGAGGGGAGGGCGCAGGAAATCTACGACGAATACAAGGCAAAGTTCGAATCCCCTGAATCCGTCTCACTACCCGTGACGCAGGCGGTGAAGGGCAACGAGCCCTACCGTGGCGTCACGATCGTGGCGCAGTATAACGATTACGTGTTCGGTTGCCTGGACGTGAAGGACGAAGCCGCCGAGACCGCCCTGCTCGAAGCAACACTCGAGAATCTGAAAGAATGACGCGCCCGGCGGTGAAAGCCGGCAATCATCAATGCGAAAGGAACAGATCGTGGATAGCCAGAACATCCGTTTGAATCCCGGCGAGGATACATCCTCCCCGATGTCACGCAGAAGTTTCATCAGGAACGCGTCGGCCGTAACCGCCGTGGGAGCCGCGGGATTGTCGGCCCTCGGCGGCGGCTGCACGGGAAAGATCAAGACCACCCGCCTGGGAAGGACGGACATGGAGGTCGCGAAGTTCCTCGGCGACCGCATGGCCGACCGCCGGATGTACGAAATGGCCCTCGCGGCCGGCATCAACTACTGGCACAAGATGGGATCCTGGGCCGACCCGGCGCCCTATGACATCTTCCAGAAGCTCGACAGGGAGTCGTTCTATTGCGACACCGTGGTCGGAAGCCTGGAGGAGGATAAGGCCATCGAGATATTCGAACGGAACCTGGAAAAATGCGGTCTTCCCTACATCGACGGTTTCAAGATCCATTCCCGCTATCGTTCCGCCGAGGATGTCAAGACCAAGATGGGCGCCGTACGAGCATTCGAGAAACTGAAAAAGCAGGGAAAGACCCGCCATCTCATGCTTTCCCAGCATGTGAACACCACCGAGGTGTTCGAGGCGGCGGTGGAAAGCGACATGTTCGACCTCATCCAGGTGCCGGTGAATCCCACGGTCCCCACGGACTATTTCACCAAGGAGGAGTTCCCACGCAAGGCCACACAGGACGAATATCTCGCCATCATCAAGAAGGCCCATGACAAGGACATCGCGGTGACCGCCATGAAGGTCTTCCTCTATGGCGCCAAGAACTGGGAACAGGTGCCCGATCTCAAGGAACGGGTGAAGAAATACCTCCCCGACAACCAGAGCATCGCCACAGCCCTCATCCACTGGGCGCTCAATGTTCCGGGGCTTTCGGCCTACGGCAGCATGCTCTACACGTTCGACGAGCTCAGGGAGAACCTCCAGGCGGTCGGCGGCGAGCTGTCCGCGGATGAGGACGCGGGGCTCCGCGCCTTCCGCGACTGCATGGACGGCTGGTACTGCCGCATGTGCGGGGCCTGCGAACGGGCCAATCCCGGCGGCGTGGCGGTTTCGAGCATCATGCGCTATTCCGGCTATCACACCGGTTTCGGCGATGTGGAAAATGCGCGCGCCATGTACCGGGCGCTTCCGAAGGAACGGCGCGTGGAAGCTGTCAAGGACCTTTCCCGCTACGAGAAGTCGTGCAAGTACGGCCTGCCGTTGGCGAAGCTGCTGCGAGACGCCCAGGCGAAGCTGGGATAACTCCGCCATCCGAGGCGGGACACCATCCCGCATGCAGTATTGATAAAGAAGCGGCCGCAGAAACCATTACGCTGCGGCCGCTTCTTTGTTTTCATTCCCGGCGTTCTTTCAAAAAAACGCCCTGTGCTACATCCTGATGATCTTCGGACCCACGAGCCCCTCGAAATCATCGAAGTCCATCATGATGACCTCGCGGTGACTGCCGGCGTTGAAGGCGATTTCGG
>CAYNWJ010000317.1:0-5350 GCA_964400815.1 uncultured bacterium | reverse complement strand
CGACGGGACATATTCATATTATGTCATCCCAGACATATCACGCTCCGATGCAGGGCGTTATGCCAGCTCTGAAGCCGTCGAGATCGTCGCCAACACCCCCATGATGCAGGTTGTCAGACACCGTGACGCCGGTGTCGCGGGCGCCGTCTTTTATGGAGCAGGCCGCGTGTCTCTTCCCGACGACATTACTGTCGCCATCGAGACCCCGGGCATGGTGCTGATCACGGGGCATGGCGACGAAAGGATTGTCAGTGTCGCCGATCCCGCACATGGTTCGGGGACGGTGAATGTCACCCTCGGACGGCCGGGGGCCGGCGACATGATCGTCGGTTTCGATCTTCCCGGCGGCGGGAATGCGGGATCGACGGTGACGAAGAGAGTGGTGCTCAGATAGCGGATACCATCGTTTGAAGAGACGGAAAAACCCCGCCATGGCCGACGGGGTTTTTCTTTTCCGGTGCTGAGCGTATGTCATCAGAAATCAGGGAGAGTCACACCGAATTCATCCTCGAGCTCGGCCATCGAATAGGGGCCGAAGCTTTTTTCCATGCGTCCGGCGCCCACCGTAATTATGATCTGCGCGGATGGCGGATCGACGGTGTTGTCGTAACTGACATCCGCTCTCACCATATATGACATGACTCCCTCCGTCCAGGAAAAGGTCACCACGCCCGTTCCTTTCGATGCATATTCTCCCGGCGTCGAATCGGTGATGTCCGAATCCGAATAGGCGCCGTTGATGGTGAGATCGAGATCGAGTGACGAACTGAAGGGCTGCGTATCGGGTTCGGCAATGGTCATGTCGATATCGTTCGCGGTGAGCTTTGTCGAGCCGTTGGACGATATCGCGGTACGCTGAAGCGTGAAGGTGCTCGCGGTTTCTCCCGTGGCGGCCCCGCCCTGCGCCAGCGTCACCTGTACCCCGGATTCCGGCTCGGTGAGGACGATGTCGGTGAGGAACAAGGCCTGAAGATCGTCGGCCGCAACCGAACCGCCGGTGAGGTTCGCGTCCGTTTCCATGGACGCGGTCAGCCTGACCGTGCCGGAGGCATAGGTCGTCTGCAGCGCCAGATCGACGGTTTTATCGATGCTGCGGCTGAGGGCTGGTTTCGATACGCCGGTCTGGGGAATGAAGGTTTCCCCGCCCTCGATGGCGAGAAGCACATCCAGGACCTGAACGGCGGCCGCGGTGTAGACCATCATATCATCCGAAAGCGGGACATAACCGGAAAGGAGCACCGCAACCTGGGGAACCGATGGCGCGGCGCCGTACTCGCCGGCGAACTCGTCCTCGGTGAAGGGTCCATAGGTTTTTCCGTCCAGGGTAACGTAATATGTTGCGTCGACGTCTCCCGCAGCCGTTCCCGTCGCCTCGCCGGTGAATCCGATGGTATGGGTTTCGCTGTCTTTGGTCACCTTCGCCGACACATCGGCGCTCAAGGAGAACACGGGTTCCGGTTCGCCGCCCGAAGCCATGACCACAAGATCGGACTTCAGGGTCCCGTTCAGCACCACGGTCGTGGAGGTTTCCAATGTGTTGTCCCGGACAGTGATCGTTTCATTGGTGAGGGTTTCGGTTATGCTGACGTTGACGCTGTAGTCGGATTCCGATGTATAGGTCCATACGAGTTGGAGATCGAATTCTGTCACCGAATCCGTGTTCAGTATGGCGACCATGGAGGATGCGTCTTCTCCCGGAACGGTGGTGACGAT
The DNA here is from genome assembly GCA_964400815.1 of uncultured bacterium. Taxonomy (GTDB): domain Bacteria; phylum Latescibacterota; class Latescibacteria; order Latescibacterales; family Latescibacteraceae. The sequence goes on along the minus strand of CAYNWJ010000317.1, from coordinate 3,637 downwards.
ATCGGTGAGGACGGTGAGTGTCATCTCATATTCGATGGTTCCGCCGGCAGCGGTCCCCGAAGGTGTTCCGTTTCCGTGCACCAGCACCGTCCCGGTCGTGTTCGGGAACATGTCGTCTCCATTATCATCCGTGGTGTCGAAATCGAATACGGTATCGATGCCGCCCATCGCCGAAAAAAGCGCGCCTCCCCCGGCGGCCGGTTTCGCGACCGCGCCTCCGTTTGTGAGCACGGCATATCCCGCCGCGCTCTGGAGGTCGCTTTCGAGTGTCGTGGCCGCTCCCACCGCCTGGACCAGTTCCTCGTTCCCGGTCTCCGTCGTATCGGGTTTGGTGATGCCGTCGCCGCCGTCATCGCTGCACGCGGTGAAGAGCACAAGAAGCACCACCGTTATTGCCGTACATCCGAGTTTCAACACCCGTATCATGAATCCTCCCTTCGAAGCAAAATGTGTAAACAACGCTCGCTTTTCCTACATATAACCCCTCCGTCACTGGCGTGACACCTCCCCTGACAGGGGAGGCAGGTGCGGCAAGCACCGGCGATACATGGGTCCCCCTGTCAGGGGGACGAGGACGAAGTCCGGGGGGGGGTTATCATGACGAAAAGCACTGTGCTTGTTCATTTTTTATAATCGTTTTCCGGACAGCTCCGGGATTGATGAATGAATGTCCGGTGCGGGATGACGCTCATTCCCGGCGGACGATCCTGAAGCCGATGGTCCCGTCATCGTGGCGAGGCTGGTTGAATGAGCGCTTCGATGCACGGCAGTTCATGAACTCGTCCCTGAACGATCCGCCGCGGATGATCCTGTACCGGTCGTCGTCGGGCCCGGCGGGATTGTTCGCCGCCTCCTTTTCATACCGGCCATAGGCGTCATTACACCATTCCGCTACATTGCCATGCATGTCGAAAAGGCCCCAGGCGTTCGGCGGCATGCCCTTTACGGGTTGGGTGGTGTCATCGCTGTTGCCCCGGTACCATCCGGCCGCCGCGAGATGCTCCTCCCCGTCGCCGCCGGCAAACAGGGTCGTCTCCCCCGCACGGCAGGCATATTCCCATTCAGCCTCGGTCGGCAGGCGGAATCCGTTTTTCGCGAAATCGCTTGTCCATGTATCGGTGTCGTAACAGGGCTCCAGGCCGACCAGTTCGCTCAGCTTGTTGCAGAATTCGACCGCCTCCCGCCACTGGAGATTTTCCACGGGGTGCGAGGCGCCCTTTTTGTTGTCCGAGGGATTCTTTCCGGTGACCGCCTGATACTGCCCCTGGGTGATCTCCGTGGCGCTCATGATGAAACCGTCGAGAAAAACCGTGTGGGCGGGCCGCTCGTCACGGTCCCCGTCCTCGAATCCCATGATGAACGTGCCCGCGGGGACACGCACGAAATCGATGCCGAGGACGCTTTCGGGCGGCCCCTGTTCATTTCCGGACGGCGACGCTCCCGCCGCGGGAGACGATTGCGGCGCGGCACTCCTGCCGGTGATCAGCTCGTCCCCGACCAGGGGAATGACCCGCGTGAGGACGTCGTCGATCGCCCCACGGTGCTCGTGGTCGGAGGCGCGGAGGGATTTGCCGCTCTCCACATCCACGATGCGGGCGGCGACGAGATATGTCTCGCCGATGAGGCTCACCGATCCGAGGATAATGCGGTTGCACTGAAGCAGCTTCCCGAACTCGATCGCGCAGGAATCGGAGACGCATCCGGCGTTCTGGAGGTCGAACTGGTCGAGGATCTTGTCGATCTGGGTGCGCTCGACGATCTCGTAGCCTTCGCGGAGTCCGGCGTCGTTCTGGATGAGCTGGCTCACGTGGGACCGCAGCTTGTCTGAAAGGCCCAGCGCGAACACCTCGGGGATGCCGTTCGCCTGGAGATCGAGGATCGCCAGCCGGTTCACCTCCTGGGCGGAAGCGGCCGCGCCATCGCCGATCAGGACAAGCAGGAAAAACAGGAGAAGAATCTTTCGCGAGAGCTTCTTTTCCATATGGGCTCCTTGTGGGCGTGCGATTGTATGCTCTGATGCGTGATGTCATTTTCGTTTCGGCAGCGGCGGTTTCTGGCCGGCGGGCAGGAGGCAGAACATGCAGTACGCCGGTCATCCGCCTCGGTGGCGCAGTACATAATCAACACATTTTTTTCATCCAATATCCGGCACAGACAATCCCCTGCATATCTTTGAGGCAAGGAGATTTGGAATTTCCGAATGGCGGGGAATGGTTTCCGCTCGACCATTCAGCGGATTCATCCATAGAATGAGACCGCCCCCTCCCGTTTGAGGCAACAACCGTTTTTCCGGAGATGACGCAACAAGGCTCCGCGTTTCATTCTATGGTGATAACCTCCCTGATCGCCTCGATCGGCACTCCGCGCAGTCCGTCCTCGCGGCGGTCATCCAGAATGAGAATGATCGCCTCCTTCAGGCTTTCACGGGCCTCATCCACCGTCCTGCCCTGGCCGTTTGCGCCGGTGACTTCGGGACAATACGCCACAAACCATTCACCATCCTGTTCGATGACGGCTGTAAACTGGTTTTTCATGTATGGTCTCCCGTAACTGGTTCAACAAAGTGTGCAAAACCGGTGTTGCAGAACTCACATTTTTTTCGGCAGCGGCGGTTTCTGGCCGGCGGGCAGAGGGCTTTCATAGGGTTTCCCGTCCGTCTTTTCCTCGAATTCCGCCTTGGCCTTTTCGATGATTTCAGGATCGCAGAGTGTTTCCACTCCCGCTGCGGCGAGGGCCTTTCCTGCCACGATCATGCCCTTGAAACCCGATGTCGCGCCCGAGGCCGAGGCCACGCACCAACTGTGGCCGGGGACTCCCCTGGGATTTGTCGCCACACGGAGCTCGCCGGATGTGGGGGCGATCCAGCTCACATCGGAGGCGTCGGTGGAAGCCCGTGAAGGGGACTGGTTTTCGGGATAATCGTCTATGTCGGTTTTGAAACCGTGCTCTTCCCTGCCCAGATCCCGCTGCATGGCTTTGGCGAAGGCGATCTCCTCCTCCGTGAATTCCGGCGGGCCGATTTCCTTGAGGTTGTCATACAGCAGGCGGGACAGGACCTGGTTCGGGAGATAGTTGTGGGTGCCGGTGTTGAGCTTCACGTCCCAGGTCGTGTCGGTCATGATCGACGCTCCCTCGGCGCATTTCAGGACGCGCTCATAGGCGTGCTCGACCCCGTCACGGTTGACATCGCGGACATAATACCACACCGTGGCCGATTCGGGGACGATGTTCGGCGCGCGGCCGCCGTCCTTGATCATATAGTGAATGCGGACGGTTTCGCGGAGGTGTTCGCGCAGGAAATTGACACCGATGTCCATGAGCTCGACCGCGTCCAGCGCGCTCCTGCCGTTGAAGGGATCGGCGGCGGCGTGGGCGGTCTTCCCGCGGAAGGTGATCTCGAAATTGTTCAGGGCGTTGTTGCTCCCGACCGAGATGCCGTTCCCGCTGCTGGGGTGCCAGTTGAAGCAGACATCGAGATCGTCGAACACCCCCGCCTTCGCCATGTATATCTTGCCGACGACCGTTTCCTCGGCGGGGCAGCCGAACAGTTTGACCGTGCCGGAGAGCCCGTGTTCCTCCATGGCGGCCTTCATGCCGAGGGCGCGACGTTCGAGGGTCAAGTCCGCGCTGGTTGGGA
>CAYNWJ010000316.1:0-5377 GCA_964400815.1 uncultured bacterium | reverse complement strand
AATTAATATTCACCGCCGGGCTTCCGCCGTGACCCGCGTCACACACGAAGAATAAATCCGCCTGAAAACCGATTTCCGTCCGTTCCGTAAAACAAGGGCGTGCTGGAAACCGCGGACATGCCCCTGCGGGATGATTCGTTGTTTGACCCGGACCATATATCGGAATATATTGAAAAAAAGTGTTGTCCGCCACCCGGCGTTTCATCGGCGCCGGGCGGGACGGTGTCCCGGAAAGCACCGGACGTTGCCGGGAGGGTCATCATGGAACATGAATCAGGCATAACACGGGTGCTGCGGTCGAAGGACCGGGCGCGGAGGACCTATGACGCCATGAGCGGGATCTATGACCTCGTGGCCACCCCGTTCGAGCGGCGCGTGCAGGACCGGGCGCTCGAAATGCTCGCTCCCGCTCCGGGAGAAACGGTGCTTGAGATCGGGTTCGGAACAGGTCGCTGCCTTGCCCGGATCGCCCGGCTGGTGGGAGAAGGCGGCAGGGTCCACGGCATCGACATTTCCCCGGGAATGGCCGTGGCCGCCCGTAAAAGGATGGACAGGGAAGGCGTTTCCGAACGCGTCGAACTTGTCTGCGGGGACGGTGAGTGTCTGCCCTGTGACGATGACATGTTCGACGCCGTCTTCATGAGTTTCACACTGGAACTGTTCGACACGCCCGGTATTCCGCGGGTGCTGGCGGAGGTGGAGCGGGTCCTCGGGCCGGCCGGGCGGCTCGTGGTCGCCGGCATCTCGAAGGGGAAGGGCGATTCCCTGCTGGTCTCCGTCTACGAGTGGGTCCACCGGCATCTTCAGTCCCTTGTCGACTGCAGGCCCATGTATGTGGAACGGTCCATACGGGAAGCGGGCTTCAGCATTCACTCGACAAAGAGCATCCGTCTTTTCGGCTTTCCCTGCGAGGTGGTGGAGGGGATGGTGGAATCATGAACGGGCGGCGCATCACGCTTCGATCCGCTCGAGCCTGAACACGACCGGCCGGAACCCGTCGGTGCAGCAGGCGAGCACCGTTCCCCGCTCCCGCATCCATGGATAGTCCGCCCCCGAGCGCAGACCGCTGATGTACCGGGACAGATCGACGAAGGCGAAGGGACAGAAGCCCTCGGGCACGGTCTCCATGTCCGTCTCGAAGACCTGCCCCTCGGTGAAACGGTCGCAGACCGGAGGGATATCCGCCGAGCACCCCGGATCGGTATCCCGATGGATCTCATTGAAATCCAGACATTTGACAACGGTTATGCGTATGATTGCCATGGGCCTCCCCATATTGTGCTGGTGAATAAGCGGTTTCGGTGGCTGCCGGGTGACCAAACCCGAAGCGTTCCCTCGAGAGGATGTATCGGCGGCCTCCGGTTTCACCTGCTGATGAGGCCGATCACGGCATAGAGCAGGACTCCCGCGGCCAGCGCCGCTGAAAAGCCGGCCAGGTGGGAAACCGCCACCGCCGTCACCGAACCGAGCACCGACGCAGCGCCGTTGACGCCGTACATCCAGGGAACGAGCCTGTCGGCGTTACGGTCGTGGAGGAGCCTGATCGCGGTGGGGAACGGCATTCCGAAGAGAAAACCGAGCGGCACAAGGAACACGAGGCAGATGGCCGCCTTGACCGCGAGACCCGCGGAAAGCGCCTGGGTGAGAATGAGGGGAAGCACGAAAAATACTGCCCCCGACGCCCCGGCGATCATGAACGCTGAAATCCGCAGCCGCCGCGGCCTGTCACCGTGAAGGAACCGGTCCCCGGCGAAGCTCCCCATGCCCATGCCCGAAAGCAGCCCCGCCAGCAGAATTGACAACGACACCGAGGTCGATCCCAGAAACAGGGTGAGCTTCTGCAGAAAGGCGATCTCGACGAGCATGAACCCGGCGCCGAGCAGCAGGAACAGTACTATGAACATGCCGGTCCCTGATTTCGCGCCCCGGCCGAGCGCGGGGATGGCCGCCACCGCCGCGGTGATGACGACAACCAGAATGAGAAGGGTCCTGATGGCGCCGGGGACGCCCTTGTCCAGATTGAAGAAGAACGGGCGGTTGTCGGTTGCGGCGGACTGGTCGAAATTCGCGGCGTCGATGAGACGGTCCATGGTGACCCGCCCCGACGCCAGCGCCGACAGCTCCTCGTTGAACATGGGCACGTCGTACAACTCGCCGTTGCGGCGGATCTTGATGGTCTGCGGTGGAATGTGCGGCAGGAATGACGTCGAGGGATCGTCACGCTCGAAGAAGTTCATGTTCTCCAGACGGGCGGCGGCCTCTTCCGGTGTGAAGGGGGATTTCTTCAGGACCACCAGCGGATTGCGCCCCCGGCCCAGCGTATAGATGTGCGTCAGGCCCGTCTCCATGCCGATACCCCGTTCCTCCAGGGCCGCGAGGGCGGTGGTGACGAACCGCATCATCTCCTGGAAATTGTGCAGGACAAGCACCAGCCGGCCGTCGGCGGAGAGATGGTCGAGGTAGTCGTGGATGCTCTCCACTGTCAGGAGGTAGTTCTCGGAGAGGGCGTATTCCTCGATGCTCCTGAGGCTCTTGGTGAAGGGCAAAGAGAACATGATGATGTCGAATGAATCCGGCGAGCCCCTAAGAAAACTCCTGCCTTCATCGACGACGATGTCGATCGAGTCGAAATCCGAGTACAGACCGCCGTTGTAGCCGGAATAATCGCGGACGATGTCCACGAAATCGCGGTTGATCTCCACGCCGGTTATGTGCCCCGCGCCGCCCACGAGCGCCATGAGGACCTCCTTGCCCCCTCCGGGACCGATGACCAGCATCGATTCCTTTTCGCTGTCGTCGAGGACGGTGAAGGGATAATATCCGGAATAGGTCCGCATGAGCCGGTCGATCTCGCCGCCGGGATTGTCGACATTCCCCGAAAACCGGTACATGGCCGACCCCGCGCCGCCGTCCAGAAACAGCACGCGGTGTTCGTCATAGTCACGATAGGTCGCGAGGTCGGTCCTTCCGAAGGAACTCCAGCGGCTCTCCATGATGTCCGCCAGCGGCTCTTCGTACAGCATGTTGTAGAGCTCCTTGCCGCGGTCGGGACCCACCGGGACCTCGGGGAGCACATCGAAAAGGCCGTTGAGCGCGAACAGGAGAAAGCACCCCGCGGAAAGAAAGACCGGCAGGCTCCTGAAGGGCCGCTTGCGCTCCCGGCGGGGAAGGAAGAGCAGCGCCGCTCCCGCCCCCACAACACCGCAGAACAGGACCCCGTCGATTCCTCCCAGTGTCTCCAGCACCCCGAGGGAGAGCAGCGAACCCGACGCGGCGCCCAGGAGATCGGCGGCGTACAGAACGAAGCTCCGTCCCGCCAGAACACGGAACGCGAGTGACAGGGACACCCCCGCGAAGAAGAACGGCGGCAGAAGGATCAGAAATCCGAAGAGTCTGCTCGATGCCGCTGGAAGAAGGGTGACCGCCACGATGAGGCCGGCCGCCGCAGCCGCGAAAAGGGCGCACATGCGGGCAAGGACCGCCGTCGCATTCTGAACGTGTTTTCCACGCCAGCGGTAATAGGCGAAAATCCCCCCCAGCCCCAGGCCGAGGATGGCGAGCGAAACGATCATGAACGAAAAATCGTGAACGTACATGATCGCAAACACCCGCCCGGCAATGATTTCGAGGCAGAGCACCCCCGCCGACAAAAGGAACACCGCCGTGAAGAATGTGAAACCGGGAGACGTCTCTTTGTTCTTGTCGTTCATGTACCGCTCCGGAATGTTTCTGTGTTTCCGTGGAATGCGAATGTCACGTCAATATAGCACATGGGAGCGGACGGTGACAAGAAGGAAGGGAGGCTGACAATCTCCCCTTTTCCGGCGAACATGGTTGTTTCGGCGGTTTTCAATTGCTGAACCGGGATTTTGGGGATTACGGGATGAACCACGATTGGAATCCTGTCAATCCTTGAATCCCGTTGATCATGGTTCAAACGGCGGAAGATCAATCATCATTCTTCCCTCGTCGCCAGCATCGGTTGCATATGGATGCGCCACCAGTGGACTTTCGGAGGACTGCATGGGAAGGGGGCGTCTTTGCGCCTTTCACGTCAAGAACGGCGTCTTCGTCATCCGGGGTTCTGCTGCTGTGCCGCCGGGACAGTACGGACATCAGTGGCGGGGCGCCGGAACGGTGTATTCCTGAACGTTTTCATGGCGGTATGTGGAACCGGTCCTGATGAGGCCGTTCTCGACAGAGACGGACATCGGTTCGCCGGTGAGGTTGTCGAGGGGGGGTTCATACGAGGGATCGTCGAGCCAGACGAGAATGTATTCGAAGGCGAGGAGGTTCGATTTGCTTATTTCCTTTTTCTGGATGACCTCAGTGAAATCCCAGAGCGCGAAATCGGTGAACCAGGCGCCGAACGGGTAACGGATGAAGGAGGAGAGCGAATCATCGAAGATGTCGCCGCGCTTCCTCTCCAGCGGGGTTTCGCTTCTGTCGGCGCGGTGATAGGTGTGCCAGGGCATGGATACGAGACTGAGGGCCGTGGCGTAGTATTCGTCGATGGTGCGCAGTTCACGGTTGACATCGAGGAACGGCCACTTGAATGCCCGGATGTAGAGGCTTCCCACAATCCCGGCGGGAGTGTTCTCGAGGAGCGGCAGGCCCGCGCGCGCGTTCTTGTCAATTCCCCTCAGCTCCAGCGACCACTTGGCTTTCTCGACCGCGAGCGACCGGCGCAGCCCCTCGTCCATGAGTGAGTTGATATGGGTGACCGTACTGAGCAGACCGTCCCGCCGCAGCGGTGTCAGAATGTCCTGATGTTCGGCGGTGAAGAGCGAAAGACGATTCAGGACCATGTGTTCCACCATCTGGTGCACGAAATCCCCCGTGCCGTCGAGGGAAACGCGGGCCACCTGCCAGAGACGGGAGGTTTTCGCGGCCGCGGCGTCGATAGCGCCTTCCTCCAGTTGTTCGTGGATGGAGGTCATTTCCACATAGGACGCCAGAAGCAGGGCGGAGGAATTTTCCGGGATGATGTCCAGCCGCCAGAGGGATTCGGGCAGGGAGATGACATGCTCCGCCATGTAGTCGAAAAGCGCGTCCCGTGAAGAGCCGGTCGCGGAAAGGATCTTTCGAACCGACAACGTGTCGTAGGGAACCCCGTCGAGTTCCCGCTGGAAAAGATTGATGGGATTCCCTGGCACATTTGATTCTTCCACATCGTTGTCGAACGCCGAAAGAAGCTCGTGATAGCGCTGATATACGGCGGTTTCGCGGTGATCCAGTGTCGGCGCGGGAACCGTCGGCTCGAACGGCGGCTCTTTTGGGAAATTCATGACCGTGATCATGAAGAATGCGGTGAACGTCAGGAAGGTTATGATGGATATGAAGAACAGGGACACGTCCACAAGGTAGGTGAGCGCCT
>CAYNWJ010000315.1:0-5386 GCA_964400815.1 uncultured bacterium | reverse complement strand
TCGCGCACCTTTTCACGGTCCTGCACCTTGAAGTGGATGATCCGCGCGGCGGTGTCCACGGCGAAATTGGGAAACATCTCCAGTCGTTTCGCGATTTCATCCGTGTCGTATTCCAGACTCCCGAGATGGCATCCCACCACCCTGAGACCGGGATGACGGGCGAGGATCGAGTCTCTGGCGGCGATCTGCTCCCAATAGCCGGGGATTTCCGGATGCTTGTAGGCATGATACTGCGGGTTGTTCCTGAAGTAGCTGCGGTCTCCCTCCACGGTCATCTCCTCCAGGGGGAGCCAGCAGTTGCGTGGCTCGCCCAGGTGGCAGACCAGGGTTTTGTCCTCGCGCTCGATCAGGTCGAGGACCGGCTCGAAACGGGGATCGTCGATCATGACATAGGAACCGTCGGGATCGGTCAGCGTCATCCCGATCTCCTTCCAGACCTTGACCGCCACAGCGCCGTTTTCGAACCCCCGGCTGATGAAGCCGAGGGCGTCCTCCTCCCACCCGGGAGCTCCCCAGTTCTCGAGATTGAACGACACCGCCCAGCCGATACGGTCGGGGAAGCGGGCGTGAAAGTCGGCTGCCAGTTCACATTTCCGTTCGAGTTCCTCCCAGGCCAGGCCCTCGGTGCAGATATCGAGCCATTTCATGTTGTGCGCCCCGAGAAAATCGATCAGCTGTTTCGTCCGGGCGTCGGTCCATTCGATGGGAAAGATATGGGCGTGGGTGTCGATCTTGGGCTCGTCGATATACACGAGCCGCTGCTCCGCGGTTTCCTTCTCCGGCGCATCCTCCCGCCCTGTCTTGTCTTCTTCCCCGCCGCCACAGCCCACGACTGCGATGGCGATGCAGCATACACACAGCGCCGTAATCACGTAATTCAGGCAGTATCTCATCGTTCTCACCTCCGTTGCCATGCCGATGATGTAGCAGTTTTTCCATCAGGAACAGTATACGGGAACCGACGGCCGAAGAAAACAAAATTTCCGGTTCCCCAGGCATCCCCTGCCACAGGAGGAACAGGAAGCGGCCGTCACCACCGTCCGAAAAAGCGTTGTGCCGCGGCTTTCTGCATGCTATTATTGAGCGATGAAAGCTCATCGGCATTGACCCCAGGATAATAACGGAGAAACCATGAACCGTCGCGAAAGCCTCAAACTCGTTCCCGTAATCCCCGCCCTCTGCGCGAAAACAGCGTTCGGCGGAGCCGGAGTGCTCCATGAAACCGGCGTCCCGCAAAAGTCTCTGTCGATACGCTACCTGGACACGGTCAGAGACATGCTCTCGGACATCCGGAAAACCCAGGCGGAGAATATCCTTGAGGCATCACACGCCATGGCCCGCGCCCTCCTCGCTGGAAGGACCGTCTGGTATTCCTGGGACATGGGACACAGCGTCGAGGCGGACGTTTTTCCCGGCAGGCCCGGCGTCCCGCAGTTCTTCAGTGTGGGATACGATCCCGGGAATGCGAAGCGGGGCGACGTGCTGCTCTCGAGCATCTGGACGGGAGTCAACGCATATATAGCGGGCATGGGCTTTGCCAACCGCGATGACGAGCCGATGGATTTCAGGCCCGCGGACGCAAAGGAGAAGGGAACGCTCATCATCGGGGCGCCCTCACCCTGGGGCATGGATGCGAAAGGTGACGAAGAGATCGTCTATCCCTCGGCCAGATACGCCATCCGTCCCTCCGCCGATATCTGGATCGAGACGGGGATTACCACGCTGGGCGCGGTCATGGACATTCCGGGGGCGGGTGCGCCGTTCGGTCCCGTTTCCGGCATCATAGGGATGGTGACCTTCTGGATGATGGCCGCGGATGTCTGCCGCATGGTCGCGCGGGAGGGGATGACCCTGCCGGTAACGCCCGCCGGACAGAAGCTTACAGACGAAAACGCCGACACCCCGAGCCTCGACGCCCCGCTCATGGACGACTATTTCGATACAGTCCTCCGGCAACTCGAAATGATCGGCGCAGAGCTCGGAACCATCCGCGGGATCGCCCGCATGGCCGTGGACAGCGTGCTCGCCGGGGGAACAGTGTATTGCTACAGCCGTGACAGGAACGCCCTCGCCTATGAGTCCCAGACACGACGCGGCGGCATGGCCCTGACACGGGGCCTCTACGACGAGAATGGCGAACTCTCGGTTTTCGGCGATCCCTTCGAGGGAACGAGCCGTGACACGGTCATCATGGGCATCCACTCCCCGGCCGACCCCGTTGATCTCCGTCACCTCGACACTTTCCGGGGACGTGGCCTCAAGATCGCCTCAATCGGCCCGGCGACACGCAACCTCGAGATCCCCGAAGGCCGGACCGTGCCGAAGGAAGCCGATCTCCACGCGGGCAGGATGTGCGACACCGAAGGTCTTTATGCGTTCCCGGGATTCAAGGGACGGGTGTGCCCCACCTCGGGCGCATGCCTGAACCAGCTGTTCTGGGCGATCTGCATGGAGATCATGGAAATGATGATCGAGCGGACTGGTAATGTTCCAGGCGTCTACCTGACCGGTGCGGTCAGGGGTGGAATCGATCACCTGAACCGTGTAAACGCGATATACGAAGAACGCGGCTATTGAACGGAAAAACGCATGCGCAAACAACACCGTATACATGGGAGTGAACGGGCAGTTCACTGTCTCATCCCGCTTCTGGCGGCGGTCCTGTTCATGGCCTCATCATGCTCGCTGAACAGCGGCGGCGGTATCGAGATCGCCGGGAACGGCGCGAGCCGCTACCGTATCGTGCTCGCATCCGACGCCTCTCCATCGGAACTGAACGCCGCCATGGAGCTCAAGCGGTTCATCTACGAGATCAGCGGCGCGGAGCTTCCCGTGGTCTCCGATGAAAGCCGCCCCGGCAGACACGAGATCATCCTGGGCGACAACCGTCATTTCAGGGCGCTGGATACCGGCATCGATATCGCATCCCTCGGCGAGGAGGGCTATGTGCTCAGAACGGTGGGCTCAAGTCTCATCATAGCCGGCGGGGATGTCCGCGGCGTGCTGTACGGCGTCTATGGTCTCCTCGAGGACCATCTCGGATGCCGGTGGTTCACGCCCGGGGTGAGCCGCATACCCGAATGCGAACATCTGGAAATTCCCGTGCTCGACGAGCGGGTCGTCCCGGCGGTATCATATCGCGAGCCCTATGTCTGGGAGGCGTTCGACGGCAACTGGGCTGCCCGAAACCGCATGAACCGGAACAGCGCCGGCGGCGGACTGGGGGTGCGTCACGGCGGCAGGATCGAATGGGTTCCGGGATTCTTCGCCCACACGTTCGAGGACTTCATCCCGCCGGACAGGTATTTCCGCAGGCACCCGGAATATTTTTCGCTGGTGAACGGACGCCGTAAAAAATGGCGCAGTCAGCTCTGCTGCACGAACGAAGATGTCGCGGAGATCATCGCAGAGGGGGCGATCGAGGCCTTTCGCGAATACCCCTGGGCCAATGTGCTCTCGGTCTCGCACAACGACTGGGATTATCACTGCGAATGCGACAGCTGCACGGCGCTGGCGGAGCGTGAAGGCAGCGACATGGCCCCCGTCCTCCTTCTGGTCAACCGTGTCGCCGAGGCGGTGGAGCGGGAGTTTCCCGACAAGATCATATCCACGCTCGCCTATCAGTGGACGAGAAAACCCCCGAAAACCATGCGCCCCCGCCGTAACGTGGCAATCAGGCTCTGCACCATCGAATGCTGTTTCTCCCATCCCCTGAACTCCTGCGACAGCGATGAGAACCGGGCCTTCGCCGAGGATCTCAGGGCCTGGTCGACCGCGGCCGGCCGGCTGTGGGTGTGGAACTACGTCACCTCCTTCGCACACTATTTCGTGCCCTTCCCCAACCTGCGCACACGGGACGACGATATCCGGTTCTTCGTCGAGAACGGGGTGGACGCCATCTTTCAGCAGGACGTCTACACCACACCCTGCGGCGAGCTGTCCGGCCTGAGCGCCTATATGAACGCAAAGCTCCTGTGGAACCCGGATTACTCTGAAAACACCATCATCGACGACTACCTGTCCGGCGTGTACGGTCCCGCGGCCCCGCATATCCGCGCCTATATCGACCTCATCCACGACAAGGTGGAACGGGAGAACATCCACATGAACATCTGGCAGGGGCCGGACGCCGAATACCTGAGCGACGACATTCTCGCCGCGGCGGACTCACTCTGGAACGACGCCGAACGGGCGGTCTCCGGCGACCGGGACATTCTCGAACGCGTGCAGACCGGCCGTTTGAGCGTGGACTATGCAATCATCAACCGCGACCGCCTCAGAGGCGGGGCATGGGTGGTCGATCAGGACGCCCTCAGGCTGGAGGTCAACCCGGCTTTCACCGAACGGCTGGACCGCTTCTGCCGTCACGCCACACGGGCGGGGATCGTGCGGCTCAAGGAGTACGGCTACACGGTGGACGAGTTCCGGCGTGACATGGAAAAGGCGGTCCGTCCGAAACGGCTCGCCTATCAGCGCGGATCCTGGAACAACGGTTCATCCGGCGTTTCGTACCGATTCTTCGAGGGCGAATGGAAAAAGATGCCCAATCTTTATTCACTCACCCCCATGAAGCGCGGGACCCTCCCACAGTTCATCATCCCCGGCGAGGCCGAGGGGGAGGTCTACGGCTATCTCATGAACGCACAGGTCACCGTGCCCGAAACGGGCGTGTACGGGTTCTCGGCCCGCTCGGACGGGTATGCAGAGGTGACGGTGGGAAAAGAGAAGGTGGCCCGCACACCGGGAATCGACCCGCTTCGCGAACGCACGGGATACACCGCCCTGCACAAGGGAACGCACCCTGTCTCGGTCCTCTTCTTCACGAAGGAGGGCGGTGACCGCCTCAAGGTCTTCATCTCGGGCCCGGGAATGGAAAAGCGGGAGGTTGCGGGGGAGCTTTTGGGAGAGTGAGAGACCGTCCGTCATTTCCCGGCGCGTCCGGAGACATGCCCGGTCAGTTCTCAAACCCGGCGGCATGCCTGTTCACCGTTGAACGGATCGCATGAACCGGGGTACGTTCCTCCCGGTGCCGAACGACTCAAATGCTGTATTACGTCATATCTTCGAACAGCAAAAAGAAACGGAATCCCCGGTGACAGTGTCAGCCTCGGGATTCCGTTCCTTGCGATCTGTGCCTCTATTTACTTCTTGCGGGCCGCGTACTTCTCCGGCAGATGCGTCTTCACCTGCTCCTCGAGCTCCTCGTCCGAGATCGAGGTCATGCGGCCGTGCTTCTTGTACTGGTCGTCCACCCACCGGCCGATCCTGACCACGTCGATGACCGTGAGACGGTCGTCGCCCTCGAGGCCCAAAAACTCGTTCACCCAGTGCTTGACACCGTCGATGCCCGTCTTGTCGGTTATGGCGACACGGGGCGGACGGCCGA
>CAYNWJ010000314.1:0-5400 GCA_964400815.1 uncultured bacterium | reverse complement strand
CACGATCCGCTCGACACCGTAACGCTTCGCGATATCGAGGGTGCCGTCGGTGGAACCGGCGTCGGCCATGACGATCTCCAGACGGTCGGCGGGATAGTCTTGGGCGCGCAGGGCCGCAAGACACTCGTCGAGGGTCCTGGCCGCATTGAGCGTGGGCAGGATCACGCTGATCAGGGGGCGCTCGGGCATTGCTTTCCTCGGGGTTGAAGTGCCGGTGGGTCACGGGGACCGGACCGCGCTCCCGAAAAGTAGCGAAATTTCTTTCATAAATCAATCGTGAACTCTATATTGCATGATTGGACAGGCAATCAGGACGGGAGCGATTCACGCATGGAACGTGTCATTCATCATAACGGCGGCGCCACACGCAGCGGCCGGACCGCCGGGACCCTCTCGCGGCGCTGCTTTCTCGCTGCGGGAAGCACGTCACTCGCCGCGGGCGCGGCAGGAACGGCCCCGATGAACTCTGCGGACGCCGCGCCGAAAGCATCCCCCGCACCTGTCACCTTCGGGCTGGTCACCGACCTGCATTACGCCGACAAGGAGAGCTGGAACACCCGCTGCTACCGGGACTCGGCAAAGAAGCTCCGTGAGGCGGTCGGCGTATTCAACGACCGGCGCGCCGATTTCATCGTGGAGCTGGGCGACATCGTGGACAAGGCGGACAGGGAAACCGAGTTCGGCTATCTCGAAACCATCAACGGCGTGTATGCCGGGTTCCGGGGATCGCGGCACTTCGTCATCGGCAACCACGATGTGGCGACCTTCTCCAAGACCGAATTCATCCGGGCGGCCGGAGCGCGTAAAAACTACTATTCCTTCGATTTCTACAGCACCCATTTCGTGGTCCTCGACGCCAACTACCGGGGCGACGGCGTGCCATACAACGCCGGGAACTTCGACTGGACCGACACCATCATTCCCGATTCCGAGCGGGCATGGCTCGAGCACGATCTCGAAGCATCCGACGCCGTCCGGACCATCGTCTTCATCCACCAGAACCTTCACGACGAGACGGACCCCCACGGTGTCAAGAACGCCCCGGTGATCCGCGGGATCCTCGAATCCGCCGGTACTGTCGCCGCCGTATTCCAGGGACACATGCACTCCGGCGGGTATGCCGAGATCAACGGCATCAGGTATATCACCCTCCGCGCGGCCGTCGAGGGATGCGGCATCGAGAGCAACGCCTTTGCGGTCGCCGCGATCGACCGTGACGGTCTCCTCACCGTCGAGGGATTCGGGAACCAGGAGACATACGGCGCATGAACCGCCCGGCCGGTTGATGCGTTCCCGCCCCGATATTCATCCCCGCCGCAGCCCCGCACACACCCGCCCGCCAACAATCGACTTGAAAAGCCCGCCCTCCCTTCGTACCTTTATTCAGCGAAAATGTCCACACTTTCATCGATGATGAAGGAGATCACTTGATGCGTTCATGCTGTACGAAACTTACGATCGCGGTCATGACGGCGCTTCTGTTCGGATGCGCCGCGATCGATACCATGACGGGGACGGGCGGCGGCACACGGCTGGTCCCGGGCGAAGGGGCCGTTCCCGGCGTTCCCGCCGAAGTCGAATACGCCGACTACTGGATCCGAAATGCCGCCGATCCCGACGCGGTCATCCTCACGCCGGAAAAGATCGCCGAGTTCAATGCCGGGAACCCCCAAAACGGCGAGGGCGTCATCGACGTTCTCTCCATGCCGGCGGAGGTGGATGGCGTGGAAATACGGTCGTACATGTCCGAAAGCGCCCGCCGCCTGCTCGGGGCCGATCTGTTCGTGGCAGAGGGCATTCCCCTCGAACGGGCGGACCGGGACCGTATCGCCGCCCTCATGGACACCGCCGCCGTGCCGGACGTGATCGAGCCCGTCTTCGGCATGACCCTTCGGCGCGTCCAGGGGAGGAACTGGCCCACCATCATTCCCCTCATGCGTGAAAACGGCAGCATGGAATTCGACGCCACCGTGGGCTCCGCCCTCGACATGGCCCAGCCCGTGGCCCTCCTCCACACCTCCTCCGACGGGAGATGGAGCTATGTCCGGAACAGCATGTACACCTGCTGGCTGCCATCGGACGCCCTCGCCTTCGGGGACATGGCGGTCATCCGCGAGCTGGAGGACGACTCGAACCCCGTGGTCGCCGTGGGGCATCGTGTCAGCGTCTATCCCACCCCCGAAAGCGGCGCAGCGCTGGGAGACATCCAGATGGGAAGCTACCTGCCGATCCGCACGGCGGGGACGGACTTCTTCGAGGTGCTCATTCCGGGCCGTGGCGAACGGAACGAGCTGATTGTCAGGCGCGGCTATGTCAGGCGGAGTTCGGACGTCCACCTCGGCTACCTCCCCTATACCCTGCGCAACGTCTACCGTCAGTGCTTCACGCTTTTCGGCAGACGGTACGGCTGGGCGGGCATGTTCGAGGAACGCGACTGCTCCCGCTTCGTCATGGACGTTTTCCGGTGTTTCGGGTTCAAGCTCCCCCGAACGAGCGGCGCGCTTCTGGAGGCTTCGAAGGCATCACTCGACCTGTCGCCCTACAACCGCGTGACCCGCCTCGGACTCATCAATTCCTCGCCCCCGGGGATCACCTTCCTCGGCTGGCCGGGACACATCATGCTCTATCTGGGAAGCGTCATGGACACGCCCTATGTCATTCAGGCCACCTATGCGAGAGGGGAGCCCGATTCCGGCGGCGGAACCGTCCGGCACCGGATGGCGCGGGTGATCGTGGGCGACCTGCTGATGGACGAGGGGACGCAGAGCGGCGCGCGCATCGACCGTCTGACACGCTTGACGATCATGGCGAATTACACCTTCGATGAATGAACCGCACGGAGAGACGACCGCCGCCACGGCATTCACGGACCGTTGCAACGCACACATCAACCGAAGGAACATGGAATGGGAACATTGTCACGCCGCAAGGCCCTGACCGTAACCGCCGGCGCGGCCGGGGCGGGACTGCCTGCATGGAGCACACACGGCGCGCACGCCGCAGACCGGGCGGGAAACAGGTACAACTGGGGGCACACGACCGCGTTCGGCGAACAGTACTACAGCCGCATGACCGATATCCTCACCCTGATCCGCCGCAACCAGATGGACCTCATCGGCGACATCACCTCCCGCATGGCGGAGGCGATCAGGTCGGGACACGAGGTCTGGCTCCAGGCGGGTGAGGGACACCTGGGGCGATTCGAGAACGACGAGACCCTGCCCGGCAATCCCGGCATCATCCGCAGCATGAAGATGCACGAGTGGAACGCCGTGGAAAAGGAGCGCACCGCCGCCATGAAAAAGGGCGACATCCTGGTCACCAACCATGTCAACGGCGCAATCCGCGACGCCCGCGACCGTGGCGTGTACGTGGTCGGTGTGCCGGTGAACTATGTCGACAACGAGTGGGCGCCCCGGGGCTTCGTGCATCCCAACGAGAACGGCTGGCTCCTCGGCGATGTGTCCAGCGTGATACTCCAGAGCTACATCCCCCACACACAGGGGATCGTGGACTGCCCCGAAATTCCCGAGATGAAGATTCTCCCCAGCTCCGCCAATTCCCTCTATTCCATCTTCTGGATGATACAGTGCGAAACCGCCAACAAGGTCAGGAACCGTACCGCGAAGCACGTGGACAAGGCCGCCGTGGTGATGGACACCATCCTGGGCCGCATTCACGAGGCCTTCCGTATCCAGAAGGACTATATGTTCGACCACGCCCCCACGGTGGCGAAGCGCATCGGCGCCGGCGGACACTACCACGTCACCAGCGACCATCCCGGCGTGCAGGAGGAATCCAACCGCGTGGCCAACGGTCCCATGATGACCAACGCCTTCCGGGAGATCATCCGCTTCGACGGCAGAAAGATGGGCGAGGACGACATGGGACCGGGTGACGTCCATCTCCTGGCCACCATCGAACCGGACTCGCACGCGATCGTCGACGAGGCGAAGAAGGCGAAGGACATGGGCATGTTCACCGTCGTCATCGCCCCCGCCGGCTCGAAGGAGCTGAGGCGGCATGCCGACGCCTTCATCGACAACCTCTGCCCGGAGGGGTACGGCCTCCTGGAAATACCCGGCTTCGACCACAGGGTGGGCACCGTATCGAGCATCCTCAACAACATGCTCATGTGGATTTTCACCGCCCAGTTCATCGACGAGATGGTGCGCCGGGGATGGATTCCCTGGTTCTATCTCGGCTACTACCAGGTCGGCGGAAGGGACTACGATGTCGCGATCAGGCGTTTTTTCGAGCGTCAGGGGTTTTGAGCATCGAAGACGAGATGACGGAAACCATATGATCTTACCTTTTGAAAGGATGACACCATGCCGAAACTCACACGCAGAACAGCCCTGAAGACCGGCGCCGCCGCTGTGGCGGGGAGCGTGTACGGGACGCCGGGCTCCGACGGGCGGTACGCGCAGGCGGCTGACCGGGCCGGATCGAAATACAACTGGGGCCACACCATGGCCTTCGGCGAGCAGTACCACACCCGCATGACCGATATCATTACGAACATCCGTCTGAACGAGATGGATCTCATCGGCGACATCTCCACGCGCATGGCCGAAACCATCAAAAACGGCGGGAACGTCTTTATGCAGGCCCAGGCGGGCCATATGGGCTACATCGAGTTCAAGGAGGAGAACAGGGGCAATCCCGGCCTGCTCAAGAGCAGCACCGTCTGGAACGGCGGTGACTACGATGCAATGAAAAAAGGCGATGTCCTCATGACAAACTATGTCAACGAGGATGTACGCGCCGCCCGCGACCGTGGCGTCCATGTGGTAGGCGTGCCGGTGAACTATGTTGACAACGAGTGGGCGCCCCGGGGCTTCGTCTCGCCGAACGTGAACGACTGGCTCCTCGGCGACGTGTCCAGCGTGATACTCCAGAGCTACATCCCCTATACCCAGGGGATCGTGGACTGCCCGGAGATTCCCGAGATGAAGCTCTGTCCGAGCGCCGCCAATTCACTCTGCACCCTCTACTGGGCCTTCCAGGCCGAAGTGGCGAACAAGGTGAAGAACCGCAACGCCCGCGGGATCGACCTGTCGCTGTCCTACATCGACACCATCCTGGAGCGGACGGCCCATGCGTGGGACACCCAGAAGAACTATATGTTCGACCACGCCCCCACAGTGGCGAAGATGATCGGCGCGGGCGGGCATTACCACGTCACCAGCGACCACGAGGGCGTTCAGAGCGAATCCAACGGCGTCGCCATGGGTCCCATGATGACCAACGCCTTTCGCAAGGACATGAAAAAAGGCGACGTCCACCTGCTGGCCACCATCGAACCCGATTCACGGAAGATCATCGACGAGTCGAAAAAGGCGAAGGACATGGGCATGTTCACCGTCGTCATCGCCCCCGGCAACGCCCTCGAACTCA
>CAYNWJ010000313.1:0-5402 GCA_964400815.1 uncultured bacterium | reverse complement strand
TTCCTATACCATAGTATCTCTTTTGAAAAAGAGAGGGGGCCAGGGGGTGAGTTTTGATTCGGCTCGCGGCGGCACGTTGTCTCGAAGTGAATCGAACAAGCCCGTCTGAAATATACATACCATTGTTTATTGGGACATGGAGTGCTTGGTACAATCGATTAACCGGACACCATTGAAACCTCAAACAAAAAGTGCATTGCTTCCGGGGATGCTGATATTCCATTCCCGAATGCATATGCGCGAAAAATAATGGCGGAGAGGCAGGGATTCGAACCCTGGGATGGCAAAGCCATCAACGGTTTTCGAGACCGCCCCATTCAACCGCTCTGGCACCTCTCCGCTTGAAGCCGTCATCATCGGCAAAGCCTTCATAATATCGCCATTCCGGCGGTGAAAGTCAAGCATCATTGCCGCTCCCGGCGCGCCCCATTTTCCGGCAGACAGATGTTCTCCGGCGGTTTTCAATGTCTGAACCGTGATTGTCGGGATTACAGGATCAATCGCGATTACAATCCTGTCGATCATTCCATCCCGTTGATCTTTTTTCAAACAGCGGGGTGTTGGGACATCGTGAAATTCAAGAATAATTGCCGCCCCCGCTCCGGCGGAGGTTACGGAAAAACTCGCGCATGATGGCGGAACATTCGAAGGCCAGCACGCCGCTCTCGATCTCGACAACATGGTTCAGCCGCCTGTCCCGGCAGATATCGAACAGGCTTCCGCAGGCCCCCGTCTTCGGATCGACCGCACCGAACACGAGGCGGGGTATGCGCGCGAGTGTAATCGCCCCGGCGCACATGGCACAGGGTTCGAGGGTCACATAGATGACCGTATCGATCAGGCGCTCGTAGCCCGTCGTCTCGCAGGCCGCGCCGATCGCGATGATCTCGGCATGGGCGGTGGGATCCTTGAGGGTCTCCACCCTGTTCCCGCCCCGGCCGATAACCGATCCATCCTGGACGATCACCGCGCCGACGGGGATTTCACCCAGCTCGGCCGCTTTCTCCGCCTCCGTGAGAGCGAGGCGCATGAATCGCTCATGATCAGGTTCCTGCCGCATGATATCGTCCGCTCCCGGTGCATGTTCCGTTCAATATTCCATCGCAGACACTGCGAGTTTTTACCAGTCGGCGGGACGGGGAGCGAAAGGCTCCTTGTAATGGTACATGACCCGGATGATGGAAGATTTCCCCTTCGGACCAAGCGTGTTCTTCACCCGCATTTCCAGCGAGTTGAGCGCGCTCGGATTGAGCTTCCAGGTGAACTCGGGATTCGCATCCTGCCACCCGGTATTGTCGATATTCACTTCGTACCCGTCGAAATTCGGGGCAAATGTCGTCATTTTAACCAGGACTTCGCCTTCATTTTCGGTGAAGACAGTATCATACTCCACGCGGTTGAGTGTCGGGTAGAAATCGCATTCCCGGTCGGTGTGCATGGAATATTGGAGCTTGCGGGGTGTCGCCTCGTCGTACCAGTTCAGATAGCCGTTCCACGGCCAGTTGGACGATCCCTGGGTGAGGGGGCGCGGATAGGGATTGGAGAAGTAATCGTTTCTCGGCATCATGCGCATGAACCCGGCCAGGCGGTGCTGCGGCGGATACTCGGGGCGCTCGGGGTTGTTGATCCAGTCGGTAAAGGTGGAAAAGTCCAGGGGAACGTCCTGCGCGATGAACGGGCTCCTGGCGCCCCATGAAGCCCATTGCTGTGTGGCCTGCCAGTCGATGGGCCGGTCCGCGCTGAAACCGTTCTCCTTGAGGAAATATTCGTGCTGTTCGAGACAGTGTATGGGCATGCCGGTGGTTGTTTCGTACTCATACGAGTCGAAGACGCTTTCGGGATCGGCATGCACCCATTTGCCCAGTTCGTCCACATACACCTCAACCGTTTCATGGGCGAACATGTTTATATGACGGGCCTGATAGCCGAGCGACGCCAGTGACTGGATGAAAATGATGGAGAACTGTATGCACATGCCGCCGGCCCCCACACGGTCCCGCCTGTCAAGGATATCGAGGGCATTCCACTCGGGATATCCCGGAAGCGGGGACGCGTGATGCCACTGCTGCGATACGAGATGGCGCACACGGTTGATGACGTCCCAGTCGGATACGGCCCCTTCGATGACGGAATCGAGGTCGAGACGTTCGCGGAGCTCTTTGAGCTTCGGCTCGTCCCAGTTTTCATACGAGAACCTGACCGAGGGATACCGGTGGCTGACGTTCTCGTATTCCATGACATAAAAGTCGTTGCGCGGGGGGGTATATGCAAGCCTGCGCTTGACGGAAACGGAATAGACCTCGGGGGTAACGAGCGGATGTTCCGACGCGAGAACGGCTTTCCATTGAATATAGCGTTTGTCGGTATCGTCCATGCGCACCGAGATGCCGCCTCCCGATCCGATCGTCCGGAACTCGCCCCATTCCTCGCTCATCATGTCGGGCGTGTCTGCCATCCGCATCTGCCAGGTGATCGCTGTCCCGTCGGGCACATCGCCCGAGCAAAACAACACCAGGTCCGAGACAACGCACTGCGGCTTCAGGCGCTCCATGCCCTCGATGCCGCTCCAGAGGTCGATGGGCCCGGAAAGCAAACTGCCCTGGTTTTCGAAGCGCTTGAGGTTCAGACGAACCGTATATTCGCCGACCACGTCGTTCGTGGTCCCGAGTTTCATGGTGATCCAGGTTTTGCCGCCGTCGAGGGACTTGGCCGAGTTCTTCCCTATCGTTATGAGACTCAGCGTCCCGCTCTCCTCGCTCATGCGGAAGTCCGCCTGTCCCGCGCTGATGAGAGCCGTGTTCCCCTCGCTGATGTAGGACCCGCCGCCGGCCTCGTATTCGTCGGCCCGTGCGATCATGAGGTCATAGCCCTTGCCTTCCGGGGCATCGCAGCCGATAACGACGGTGTTTTCCCCGCGTTTCAGGTATTCGACCGGAACAGGCACCCAGTGCCACATGTTCTCATGCCAGGAAAGGGGTGGCCCTTCTATCCGTTCCCCGTTGAAATAGACGAAAAATGGCTTCTGGTTCGCACGGTCCGGGTCCTTGGGTGTCATATACAGAACAAGGTGGGCCTCGAACGCACGCGGGTCATCGAGTTCGAGGGTCTTGCGAACGAGAACTCCCTGGTGAAGCTCCTCAATCCATGTCCCCTTCTCGCTGTTACCGGCGCCAGGGCCGTCGTCTTCAATCAGCATCATGTCATCGAGCATGACCCCCGCCTTGTCGGTTGCCCGCATGACATCATACGCGAAGCCGGTTTCATACGCTTCGAGAGCGTCAATCTCTGTCGTAACAACAGTCTCGTCAGCATGAGCTCCGACTGAAAAAGCAAGAAAGATGAACACGGACAGCACATAGAATATTCGTCTGTCGCCTTTCATGAAAAACCTCCCGATTATCGGATGTTATTGTATTGAGCGACGAATTCAGCAGTGACTTCATGACGCTTGAATAATTTCATTAATAGCGGCACAAGCCGCTTTATCATATGGTGTATTCCATCTGTATGTATTTGTTTTTATATAGGTAATATTTTTCATTAGCAACAAGCCGTCATTGTCCCGGGATAAATATTTCAGAGTATCGCGACATGTTTCTTCATAAATGGACAGCTGTCGTTGAAGTGTTACTTTATGTTGTCGGGATAGCTCCGCAGACAGAGCTCCTTCTTTGGAATCCCGAAGATTTCACGTTTTTTCTCGAGGTAGAAACAATAGTTTTCAAAGGAAACATCAGCCGGACAAAGGTGGTCGCAATGAGGAATATACCCACCGTCCTCCACAAGCGGCGCGAGGGTCTCGAGATGACGGACGATATCGTCGCCGCCAGCCGCGATGCACCGTTTGTCTACACCGCCGAGCATCAGAAGCTGTCGCCCAAATTTTTCCCTGAGCCGGGCGGGGTCGGTGTTGCTCGCGCGCTCGAGGGGGAACATGATGTTGATACCGGCGTCGAGCCAGCATTGGACGAGCGGCTCGATGAAACCGTCGCAGTCGACGATGATGCTATCGATGCCGTACTCGGCGAGGAGACCGGTTATCTGACGATAGCGGGGCACGATGCGTTCCCGGAAAAATGCCGGGGAGATCATGGGACCGGCGTTGAAACAGATATCCTCCCAGAAATGGCCTATGAGCGCCTTTCCCTTCAGATCCGGAAGCGTTTTCTCCAGAACCGCGCAGGCGGTATCCGCCATGTGCTGGACAATCTCGTCCACGAGAACGGGGTCGTCATGGATCATGTAGCACATTTCCTGAAAACCGACGTAATTCCTAAGCAAACCGAAAAGGGAACCGACATAGAGCCACGGCACATAATTCTTTTCGAGAATGAAATCCATATGCGCGCCAAGGTTTTCCGGAAAACGGCCCGGTGATTCCGGATCGAGGCGGGGCTTGAAGAGCCGTTCCCAGTCTGCGCGGGATTTCAGGGGATATTCGATATGTTCGGGCATCGAAGTGCAGCCGTCCGCAAGCACCCTGCAGAGAACATGATCGGCGTCGTGGTAATACCGGTATCCGTCACGCTCACCCGCCTCCTCGATTTCGAACTTCGGTTCGAGAATGGTGTTCACCGGCGGCCTGTAACGGCGTTCAAGGCCGAAATAGAGCTCCATCCGCTCATTCCGCATGGCGGCGTCGTCCGGAAGAAAGTGTGATTCCAGTTGGTAGTGGGCGGCGGGATCCCCCCATACGGACGCTTCGGCGGGAAACCCTTCCCGCTGCCACAGGACATGATTCTCCTCCCAATAACCGAATTCCATGTCGAGGACATGGTCCACCGGCTGATGATGCATGATGCGGGCGAAACGTTCATTCGATGTCATTGCCACTGATCTCCCGGAGCGAAACATTTGTATGATAACAACGGATTCTCCAAGATAGCAAAGCACCTGATCAAGTGCAAGCGCCACCTGGCAATCCACCATTTCCCGGCAAACACATTTTTTACGGCGGGTTTCAATTGCTGAACCGTGATTTCCGGGATTACGGGATGAACCTGGATTTCAATCCTGTCAATCCTTGAATTTCATTAATCATGGTTCAAACGGCGTACGGTCAATCACCAATCATCCATGGGCGCCATCATCGAATGCATGCGGTTTTCCTGAGGGACGGCCGATTGTCTCACGGCGGTCTTCTCATTCCCTCTCCTCTCAAATAAAAACGGCGCCCCTGAAGACGCCGTTTTCGGAGACATTTTGGATTATCTGCCTATTCCAAGTCGCTCACCGAAAGACCGTCCATGTCGGTGAAGTCCTGGTTCTCGCCTCCCATCGCCCACACGAAGGAATAATTCGTCGTTCCTGCGCCCGCGTGGATCGACCAGCTCGGGGATATGACCGCCTCGCCATCGCGGACAACCACGTGCCGCGTTTCCTGGGGTTCGCCCATGAAGTGG
>CAYNWJ010000312.1:0-5406 GCA_964400815.1 uncultured bacterium | reverse complement strand
GTTTTGATTCGGCTCGTGGCGGCACGTTGTCTCGAAGTGAATCGAACAAGCCCGTGTTAAATATTTATGTCATTATTTATTAGGAACATATGACGCATGATGCAACCAATCAAACGGACAACATTGAATCAGGATGATATTTTCCCCCATTGACCCATGAGCATAAAAAGCAGGCTTACCGCGGGAGTATATGTTGCCGGGCAGGTTTCAATGCAGCAAAAAAAGGCCGGGAAGCGTCGAGCCTCCCGGCCATGCGATGCACAGGTCGAATTGAACCTATGGTGCTGATTTGTTTTTATGCTCTATTCGGCATCGAGACATTTGCCTGCCGGTTGAGTCGTTTCACCGCGGCCTTCTCACAGCCGATGAGGTAATCCTTCATCCGTTCGAGCTGGGTGTAGTAGAGGAAGTACTAACGGTGGTGGACCCAGCTGAACTGCACAGCATGAAAAAGGATGATCATGGTGCTGTAATGAACCTCACCTTGTTCAATTCCGCCTCCCTGTGCAGTATCTTGTTATTTATAATTTATTTGCAATAATATACTGCTTGTGCGAGTTAGCAAAGTTGAACGCGTCCTGACCGACTTCACCGTCTTCCTTAAACCGCTGAATCACCATGTCATACGCTTCAACCGCTTCCTGCCACATTTCAAGGGCTTCATAGCACACGCCGAGATTCGAACATGCTCCGATTTCAACATCGGTGTTGGGATATTTCTGTGAGACGGTATCGAATATTTCCGCAGCCTGACGATACAGGTTCAGATCGTCGTTTTGTTTGCGCGCATCCACGAAGAGGTTGTATCCCTTCTCATATTCGAGATAGGCGTTCGTTTTCTTCAGACCCTTGCTCTTGTCGGGCGCCTTCTCGGCAACTTCACTGTCGGGAGATTCGAGAAGTTCGCGCTGGTAGTTGACCTTTTCACTGCCGGAGGCGATGGGTTCGCCTTCGTTGATTCTGATGTCGGCGGGAGTCTCCGTTTTTTTCGTCTCGAAATCATCGGCCGGCTGGTCTGTTTCGATCGTTTCACGCCTGATATCGGGATAGTTCCGAATGAAGGCGTACACCACCATGTTCACGCCGAACTTTATCTGCGGTGGAGCGCCTTCGAGCCACTTTCCGGCGTAATCGTTCTTCCAGAATACCCCGGCAAGAGCCCCGTCGATATAGATGCCGTCGATGACGTTGTCCTCCCGTGATGTCCAGACTGTCCCGCTTGGTGGTCCCTCGTCGAAGTCGAAAAACACGTGAAAGAGCCGGTTGTCATCTGAAAGTGGACGGATATCGCCCCTGCCTCCCAGCACGCCGGCAAGGGAATTTCTGATCGGCTGCGCAGCGGTGGGATTCTCGTTGTTCACGATGAGAAAGCCGCCGCCTGCCAGATATCTCAGCAGGTTGTCTCGTTCGTTGCCGTTCAGACGGACAGCCTCGCCGGTGGAGACGAACAGGGCGATGATGTCTGGGGGAACGGGGGATTCGAGAGACAGCGTTCGCAGGGGAGTCAGGCCGACAATCGAATACCTCTTGAACGCCTCCGCCACGTTGCCCAATGCTTCCATGCCCCGCTTCGAGGTTTCGATTCCGGATGCATTGATGGATGCGATACCGACGCTCCCCATGAAATTCATTTTCAAGGGATAATCAGGATCGCCGAGGGCATGCTTGATATGATCCAGGCGGTCGGCGTCCATGGTTTCCGGATCGACCACGGCCGTTTTCCGAGCCGTATCGGTGAGATTGGATTCACGCAACGGCTCCTCCTCGCAGGAGAGTGCGAATTCTTTGAGTGCGATGAGCGCCAGCGAGAGGAGGGCCGGTACTGTCAGCCGTGTTTTCGGCGTGTATTTGTTGTCCATGATTCTCTTCACCCGCTTTCCGAGTGAGGTGGATCGTTCCCCGATGCTGACCAATGCGAAACCGTTGGGCCTCTGAGAGAGGGTCTCCTCGACGATCCTGAGGATGCTTGCGCCGTACCTGCCGCGTCCGCCTTCGACGCGGGATACGGCGATATCGTCGCAGGCCTCCTCGCGGCAGGCCCTGATCCTGCGGTTCGCGAGCCATATGACCGGGTGGAAGAAGAAGGCGGCCTGGATGGCGATCTGCAGCCAGTTGAGGAGCAGGTCACGCCTCTGTATGTGCGCGAGTTCGTGAACGATGACCGGTTCGATCTCCCGTTCGGACCACGTTTCCGCCATCCGCCGCGGCAGGAGAATGACCGGATCGAACACGCCGCCGACGCACGGCTCCACGTCCATGCGGTCGGGCGCTTGACACAGCCTGACACGGCTCCGGATGCCGAGTCCGCTGCGGTGCCTGTTGAGAAGCTCCATGAGTGACGGCCGTCCCACCGGTCCGCAATCCGCGATGAGCCGGTTTCTGTTCCGCGCCGCGAGGAGCACGAGAATCGCCATGACGGCGGCGATGATGGACCATACCGCTCCGGCGAGAGTGAAGAGATTGATGTATTGCCCCGAAGGCGGGAACGCTTTCCGGGAAGATGCTCCGCCGGTCATGGTCCCGGAAAGCGGGGTTGGGGAGATATCGTGAAATTCGAATGTCACGGGAAGGCGTGACAGACCTCGGGAAACCTTCGTTCCCAGCGGTTCCCCGATGAATCCGGGAGCAGGCAGGGAAGCGGGCATCTGCGCGGGGAACAGGAGACGCGCCAGAACGATGCACCAGAGCAGATGGCGATACGCGGGGGCGGCTCCGGACATGAACCTGTCGAGCAGCCATATCAAGGCGCCGAGCACGGTGACATGCCAGGACATGATCCAGATGTGGCGGCCGATTGATTCCGCGATTGTCAGGAGTATCGTTTCCATCAGCTTTCTTCCCCGTGTTCCTCGATGAGTTTTTTAAGGCTCGCGATCTCCTCGTCGGAGAGGCGTTCCTTTTTGGCGAAATGGGCGAAGAGCGGCGTCAGGGTGTTGTCGAGTACGGTGTCGATGAATGTGTCGATCTCGCGTGATACGACCTGGTCGCGCTGCCGTGCGGGTTCATAGAGCCATATGGGACCGAACTTCTCCCGTGCGAGATATTTTTTTTCGACAAGGCGGTCGAGCATGGTCTTCACTGTCTGGTAGCTGCGTTTCTTGTCACGGAGGCTTTTTTCGTGAATATCCCGTGCGCTCGCCCTTCCCAGGTCCCAGCAGATGTTCATGATGGTCCATTCGGTTCTGGACAGGTCCTTCATTGTTTTGCCGTTTCGTTTCATGGCGCCTCCTGTGATGTTTCATTTGTCTTAAAAATACTACAGATGTAGTAATATGTCAAGAGTTTTTTCTCGATTGCTTTCGGTTTGTTGCTGCTTGCTGCTTGTATCATGATTATAATTGGATGGTTATGGAGACAAAAAAAGAGCGCTTGCACGCCCTTTTACAGGGCCGGATGATCAGGCTTGTATGTGGCGATCCGTTCAATCCTCTTCCATGTCGAGCCTCGAGAGAAACTCGCCGTGGGCCTTGATCTCCTTCGCCATCTTGAGAATGAGCTTTTGTTCGACGGGGCGGACGTTCTTGAATTCCTCGACGATGGCGCGGGCCTTTTCGATGATCTCGGCGCCGTCGGAAGCAGCGCCGGTGGGGTGGGACTGTATGGAATCGAGACGGGAATCGAGAAGCTCCTTGAATACGCTGATCTCGCGTTCGAGGTTCTCGATGCGTTCGTTCTTTTCCTCGACCATGCGTTTCAGTTCCGCGAGGTCGTCCTTGCTGGCGTAGCCGAATTCCTCGGGGTCGGTCTTGCCGTGTACGCCGGGCAGTGAGGAGATGGGGATGGGTGGGACGATTCGGAGTTCCTTGTGGCGCTTGCCTTTGACCCATTTGTAATTGAGACGGCCCTGCTTGCAGTAGCGCTGTATGGTGCGGGGGGATACGGAGAGTTTGTCTGCCGCCTCCTGGACTGTGAGCATTTCCTCTGACATGAGAGCCTCATACCGGCTGAGTGAACGATCCCTTGATTATAGAGGATAAAATATACGAAGGTTACCGGCAATGCAAATATTTTTCCTGTTTCAGGGAACAGGCGGGTGCTATATTGTCGTTCAGGGCTTCTCCATGCCGGTGAATGGTGCGCGCTTGCCGCACCGGCGATATAGCTGAGAGCCCCTTACCAGCCGGATGCACCACATGAAAACAGGACACAGGGAGAATACAGATGCCTGAAAATGATGCGCTTCCCGATGATGAACTGTTCGCGTTGGCGATATCCGAGAACATGGAATTGAGAAATTTCCTTCGCTCCGGGCTTGTCGAGGCGCAGGGACGCGGCGCTGACAAAATCCCCCTGTTCGTGTCATGGCCCAGATGGCTGGAAGATGGCATCATCTGCATGTATGCCAAGGATTTCAGGCACATCATGTCGTCGATCGTCACCGAAACGGCCAATACCGTGCTCGCCGACGAGGACAATGAGGCGGTACAGGAAATCCTTCAGGATGCGGCTGACGGGACCGCCGGATTCCACGCTCTCGACACCGGCATGCTCGATCGCGTCGAAGACGGGGAGGACGACGCGGCTTTCATCGATTCATCGGCAGGCAGCCCGCCGGACAAGTATTCTTCGTCCGAAAAGCCATCGACCGCCCCCAGAGACAAATATTCCACGACTGACGATTCCTGAAAGCATTTATGACATTTTCACGAACGCACCGGCCACGGGAGCCTTTTATGCGCTTATACTTGGTGTTCGCCCTTATTTTCGCCCTTTTTCCGGCACTCGCGCATGCTGAACGTATCGACGACTATCCCATACCCTGGTCCACCATCTCGGCCCCCGTTGTCCATGAAGGCGGTTACGATGTTCTGACCGTGGAGGGGACGACGGTTGTGCTCGACCGTACGAAGGGATTGTCGGTGGCCATGATCGGCAGCGGTGACGTTCGGGCGAACGGTGTAAGAAAAGCCGACTCCCTTCTCGAAAACATCTCCCTCTCGGCGCGGCTCGCCCTCTCCGGCGGCGACACCCTTATCGTGGACCAGACCCATGATCCGGCGCCCGGGCTGTGTGTGATCGATCAGGGCGACGGCCGTGTGGCCGTTCGGGCATATTTCACCATGCGGACGGCGGACAGGGCCCCGCGGGGGAGCGGTACGGTGGATTTTTATGTCTATGCCAACCGTGTGTTCATTGTGCCGAGCCTGTATATCGATTACGACTCCCGTATCGAGGCCGTGGTCGAGGCGGGACTCCGCGCCGATGTTCCGGGACGGACCGCGGAACTCATGGCCGGGGGGTCCAAGCTGATGCCGGTGGACGGACAACGGTTCATCCCCTTCGGCGGGCCGGACGAAAGCTTTCATGTCACGGTGGACAATCCGGGACGGTATTCCGCCACGGTCGGCTGGCTCAGGAACGAATATCCGGCGTGGATGTATCTCCGCGACATCGCCGAAAACCCGG
>CAYNWJ010000311.1:2433-5420 GCA_964400815.1 uncultured bacterium | reverse complement strand
ATCATGGAGCAAAAAACCATTCGTTCGCAAAAACCTAACCGGAAATTGCTGGGTTTATATGATATGCATGGTAATATATGGGAATGGTGTAACGATTATGAGCCAGAATACAATGAAAAAAGTAAAAGAAATCCAATTGGACCAACTGTAGGTTCTGCACGCGTAATAAGAAGTGGAAGCTGTGGCAGTCCAGCAACACATTGTATATCTGCTATTTGTTCCCATGGAAATCCTTCAAAAAATGATTGGAGCATTGGATTTCGTATTTCTCGCGGCTCTTTTACTCCTGGATACAATATTTCAGGTAAAATAACAGGTGCTAATAACGTTGATATACTATTAGAAGGATATGGAATAGAAAGACAATCAGTGAATTCAGGTGAAATGTATTCATTTATTGTTGATCATGGAAAAAGTTATTCTGTCACACCAGTAAAAGATAATTTTATTTTTACGCCTAGAAATGTATACTTTTCAAGTGTATCATCAAATATTACTCAGAATTTCTTTGGCGTTCAAAGCAAACAAGATTTTTCATTTGTAGTAGTTCCATCAGGAAATTTCAGAATGGGTGATATTCAGGATAGTGTTTCAAAAAGTGATCGACCTGTCCATTCAGCAACTTTATTCAGTTTTGAAATGAGTATTTACGAAATAACGAATTTACAGTATGTTGTATACTTGACTGAAGCTCTTGCAGATGGCAAAATTATTGCATCAAGTTCAAGTATTACAGGATCTACTGGAGAATGGATTGGAGAAGAATACATATATCTTGAATCACCTGATTGTGATATTGATTATGATGAAGATACATTTACAATCGTTTCGGGACAGGAAGACCATCCTGTTATTAATGTAACTTGGTTTGGGGCTAAAGCATTTGCACTTCACTATGGTTATGATCTTCCAACTGAAGCAGAATGGGAATATGCATGTAGAGCTGGTACGGAAACTAAATTCTATACAGGTAATGATGATAGTGACTTAAAGAGAGCAGGCTGGTATCTTGAAAATAGTATATTAAAAACTCACCCTGTAGGACAAAAGGAACCCAACAATTTTGGGCTATTTGATATGCATGGAAATGTGAAGGAATGGTGCAATGACTGGTATGATAAAGATTATTACACTTATTCTCCATTATCTGATCCGAAGGGTCCAATTTCTGGTTCTTTACGAGTATCACGTGGTGGCGGTCGTGACAACAAAGCTGAATTATGTGGATCAGCATATCGTTTTAATTATGAGCCAACACATAGGCATAGAGATCATGGATTCAGAGTTGTTAAAAGATAAATTAAATCTCTTAAATTGGGATTATCATGAAAAGTGAAATAAATAGAAATTTATTGACAAATAATATTCGCAAATATGCAAATATCAGCACTAATTACCAATTATCCTTTGAAAGAGGAAAGAAACATGGTTTTGATTATCATGGTTTCTTTGTGGGTTTACCAAAAAAAGCATGGATATTACTATGTTGGGCAGAGGAAAGCCAGCATTACTTTGGAAAACCTTTTTGGCTTGAGTTAAGTTCGCGGGCAGCCAAGAAATGGCGTGACAATCAAATAAGTAAGTTTCAATCTGGGGAGCGTGAATATCAGATATATAAACATCCGAATGATCTCAATCGTTTGGTTATTCCAATTGATGAGAATGAAGGCAATATAGAGGAAATAATTAGATTAACTTCTGATGTCGCAAATGATGTTTTTGCACGTTATCTATAAACATTAAAAGGGACGACCACCCCCGGCCGTCCCTTTCCTTACGCATCCACATGCCACATGTGAAATCATCTTGCCATTTTCTCCCGTCGTTGGTAGATTGTCTTCACGGAGGTTGTCATGGATAAAACTAGCCAGCCTGCAATCAGTGAAATCATGTTCCTCGTCGAACACGACCCTGACGGTGGATACACCGCCCGCGCACTGGGGGCATCGATTTTTACCGAGGCGGATGACATGGTTTCGCTGCGTGAAAACCTCAGTGATGCCGTTCGCTGCCACTTCCCCGAACAGTCGCTCTCAGTTCAATCCCCAGGTTGACGATCAACGATCTCTTCTCCCCGCCGGAAGACCCCCTCACGCATCCACGATCCCCACGGGCGGCGTGGTCATCCATTTCCCGCGTGTGAAGTCCGGGAAGTCCACGGGCGCGCTCTTGGTGGCCACGGACATCTCGGTGAGTGGTGAGATCACACTCCATGTGGCGGCGTCATAGACCGTCTGCGGCGTGTCGGTGCGGTTGCGGACGGCCTTGATGAACTGGTGGATTTCCATGAAGTCGCCGCCGCCGTGGCCGAAGTTCTGTGCCACCGGGCCGAGGGTCTTCCACATGGGATGCTCGAATTCGCGCTCATAGGCGTCGATGTCCTCCCAGGTGTGCTCCTTTGGGCTGCGGCCGTCGATGTAGATCTTGTTGAGGGTGCCGGAATAGATGCCCTTGACGCCCTGTACGCGGAAGATGAGGTCGTAGGGGCGCGGTGACTGGGTGTCGTGATAGAGGGTCACCGTGGGGCCGTTGTGGGTCTTGATGAGGGTGCAGTTGATGTCTCCGAGGGCGTATTTGAGCTTCGCGTTGGGATGGTCCGGCCCGAACTTCTCCTCGATCTCGTGATTGAGACCGCGGGACTGGCTGCTCATGGAGACGAGATGGGTGAAGCGGTTGCCGCGGTTGATGTCGAGCCACCAGGCGATGGGGCCGATGGGGTGGGTGGGGTAGAGGTTGCCGTTGCGGGTGACCGAGTGCTTGCCCCGCCATTTGAGATTGCCCTGCTCGTCGAACTTGACGAAGCGGACATCGTGCTGATAGCCCGCCTCGCAGTGCAGCAGCTCTCCGAACAGGTCCTGCCGCACCATGTTGAGGATCATCATGACATTGCGGAAATAGTTGACATTCTCGAGCATCATGCAGGGCATGCGTGTGGACTCGGAGGTCTCGACCAGTTCCCAGCACTCGTCCACGGTGACCGCGGCGGG
>CAYNWJ010000311.1:0-2423 GCA_964400815.1 uncultured bacterium | reverse complement strand
GGTACCTCGACGGCGGCGTATTTCCCGGCTTTCATGGCGGCGACGGCGACGGGGGTGTGCCATTCCCAGGGGGTGGCGGTGACGACGGCGTCCAGGTCGTCGCGGTCGCAGAGGCGCTGGAAGTCCCAGGGGCCGCGGGTGTATCCCTCGGGACGTGGCTGGCCGGCGTCCACCACGTCCTTCTGTGAGCGGGCCAGATGATCGGGGTTGATGTCGCAGAGGGCGGGGATTTCGACACCCTTGAGGCTCAGAAGCACCCTGGTGAGATAGGAGCCGCGGCTGCCGACGCCCACGACGCCCACGCGGACGGGCCGGTCGGACTGGGCCCGCGCGGCGTTTGGACCGGCGCCGGATGCGGCGGCGGCCGATACTGCGCCGGCGGCCTTGAAGAAATCGCGCCTGTCGAGTTCGTGTGACATGGGGGGTCCCCTTTCCGGATGATATGATAGTGTTTATTGTTTCGTTATGGGTGTCGTCGTATCGCCCGCTCGATCAGGCGGGGGCATTACCACGCTTCCGGCTCTTCCGGGCAGATTACCGTGAACTTCGATCCCTCGCGTGGTTTCGCCATCCAGCCGGCGACCGTTTCACGCCAGGTGTGGTAGTGGGCGGTTTCCTTGTGGGCGGCGACGGCTTCCTCTGAGGTGTAGACCTCGTAGAGAAGGAAGCGGCCGGGCTCGTCGGCGCTCTCAAGCACATCGAACCGCAGGTTTCCCGGCTCCTTCCGGGTACCCTCGTGATTCAGGCGGGTGGCCTCGCGAAAGGCGTCGATATGTCCGGGTTTGACGAAAACGTTCACGCAATAGACGACCATTGCCGCAGCCTCCCGGTTATGTATTTGATCGGGTCAAGGAAATTGTGTTCTTTTTTCGGGTATCCACGGAAACAGGCATGCCGCTTTTCTGCATGATACCACTTTCCGGACATGGTGTTTGCTGAACGGGATTCCCGGTTGTTGAAAAGTAGCTTTCCCACGACCGGATGTCAAGACAATACCCGCATGCGGCAGATGCATGAATGAGGGAGATAATGCTTGTCGCGGGAACGGAATTTGTGCATGTTTATGGTTCCTGCGGACGATGGGTCCGCCGCATGACGACAGCTCGAAGAACACCGGAAGGAACCAGCATGGGCGCCTATAGCGATATACTCCAAACCATCGGCCGCACACCCCTCGTGCGCATCAATCACATGAGCCCCTCGGCTGCGGTCGTCATCCA
Organism: uncultured bacterium; assembly: GCA_964400815.1. GTDB lineage: Bacteria > Latescibacterota > Latescibacteria > Latescibacterales > Latescibacteraceae. Next base: position 1,203 of record CAYNWJ010000311.1, on the reverse strand, counting down.
CGCCAAGCTCGAGGGCTTCAATCCCATGGGCAGCATCAAGGACCGTATCGCCCTCAAGATGATCGGGGAGGCGGAGAACCGGGGCATCCTGAAGCCGGGCACAACCATCATCGAGCCCACCTCGGGCAACACCGGCATCGGCCTCGCCATGGTCTGCGCGGTCAAGGGCCATCCCGTGGAGATCGTCATGAGCGAAGCGGTGTCGGTGGAGCGGCGGAAGATGATCCGGGCGCTTGGAGCGACAGTCACCCTGACCCCCGCGGACCAGGGAACCGACGGGGCGATCAGGCGGGCGCGCGAACTCGTGGCCGGCGATCCGGATCACTATTTCATGCCCGACCAGTTCTCGAACGAGTTCAACAAGCTCGCCCACTACAAGACCACCGCCGAGGAGATACTGGCCGACACCGGCGGCGCGATCGACTATTTCGTTTCGGCCATCGGCACGTCGGGCACCATCATGGGTGTCGGCCGCGCCCTCAAGGAGCACGATCCCTCCATCAGGATCGTCTGCGCACACCCGGTACGGGGGCATTACATCCAGGGGCTCAAGAACATGGAGGAGGCCATCGTCCCGGCCATCTACGATCCCTCCCTGATCGACCTCACCATCATGGTGGACAACGAGTCCGCCTTCGAGCACACCCGGCGCATCGTGCGCGAGGAGGGTATTTTCGCGGGCATGAGCAGCGGCGCCGCCATGTATGCCGCACTCAGGGTCGCCCGTGACATCCCCGAGGGCCGGATCGTCGTCGTCTTCCCCGACCGCGGCGAGAAATACCTGAGCACCGACCTGTTCGAGGCGTGAGAATCTCCGTCGGGAACACACCGGTTCTTCACTTTGCGACATCACGGTTACGGATGGATGTCTACTTGACGAAGGTTACCTTTACCGTCGATGCCCTTACTCCGGCCCGCATCATTAAAAAATACGTTCCGCTCGAGCATTCCCGCGCATCCCACACACAGGCGTGACGTCCCGCCGGCAGCATACGATCCGATACGAGGGTGGCGATACGCTGTCCGGCGGCGTTGATGACGAAAAGCTCCACGGGTCCGTCCGCCGCGAGGCGGAATTCGATCGTGGTGGAGGAATTGAACGGGTTCGGCCGTGCGGGAAGAAGAAAGGAGGCCGGAGGGCTGTCCTCCCCGCGGGCGACACCGACAGGCTCTGAAAGGGCGTGCCTCGTTTCACCGATGAGC
>CAYNWJ010000310.1:0-5421 GCA_964400815.1 uncultured bacterium | reverse complement strand
TTCGCCGCGAACATGACCGCCAACAACGACACCACCAATGCTCTCGGCGACAGGTATCCCGAAAGCGCGGCGGCCACGTTCGGCGCTCTTCCCGATCTGGTCGTGGAAGGGGATTTCGGCGGACAGTCCCAGACTGTCGGCATTTCCCTGGACGGCACGGAAGGAAGCGACGAGACCATGTACGCCGTCTGGGTGTCGACCGATTCGACACTGGCCCATGTGGACAGCCTGAAGGCAGGTGTTTCCCATGCGCTGAAATGGGATACGCTCGAAACCTATCTCATCAACGAGACCAACACCGGCGGCACGCGGTACGCGACCGGCGGGCTGAAGGAGGGGACCTATTACTTCTATCTCACCAGTTATCTGACCGGTGATTTCGTCCTCGCCCGTTCGGATGGTATCGTTGTCAGGCACTGGCCCCAGATCGAGGTCCTGGGCTGGAACCGTGACCATGATTCCTCCTATGAGCCCGGATCGGCGGATGATGACGACGATACGGCGCTCGACAGCGGATCGTATTTCGATTACACGGATACGGAGGCGGCTACGGGTCACTACACCTCCATCGATCTGTTTACGAAGGTGGAGGACCTGGACGACAACGCCGTCCTCTCCCTGTTCTATGCGGATACCAGCAATCTCGACGCGGACCTGAGCAAGATCGAGACCTCCGGTTCCGCCGAAGATTCCACCCTGGCGGTGACGGGACTGACAGGCGCCACCCTCATCAAGGGCGGGCTGCTCGAGAACCAGAAGGACGCCCAGGGATATGTCAAGTGGCGCTGGGAGACCCATCCCGATTCCGTCGGTGTGATAACCGCCGCGAACTACACGGTTTACGGTGTCACGACCGATGGAAAGAATCTTGACATCACCGCCCTGAAGGGCACCGGCGGAACGGCGTTCAGCGCCGCCATCAAGCATTCGCCGAGCCTTACGCTCGATGCGCTCGATGAGTATGACTCCGACACCATCACCTCCGGCTATCAGATCGACGTGCAGGACCATGACGTCCTCATGATAAGCTGGGGCAAGAGCGGTGTCTATGGCGACAGCGACTATGACGATGCCGCGGAGATCGAGTTCTATATCGATTATGATACGGACACCATCGCCGATTACGGCAACGACGAAGCCGCGACACTCCGCAATGACGCCGCGACGTTGACGAACACGCATCAGATCGTCACCGGTATTTCCGAGGACCTCGAGGCCCGGGACCAGTCCTGGTATTCCTGGAACCTCAAGGAGGACTTCGAGGCGACCGGATGGTATCCCATCGAAGGTGCGAACTACTTCCTGTACTGCATCATCGATGAGAAGCCTTCGGACGGCAACAAGACCAAACGCGTGGTCGCCCTCGGCTCCATTCTGCCGATAGCCGCCACCACCGATCTGGCCGGCTATCAGCTCGTGTTCTCGGATACGCCGTTCGTGCGTCTGGCCGATCCGCCGAAGGAAGGCATCACGGTCAACGCAGAGCAGACCTATCGGATGAAGTTCGAGGCTTTCGACTGGGACGACAACGCCAACATCGGCATCTTCCTCGTCGACGAGACCAATTATCCCGACGGGCCCGCCACGCTCAATATCAGCAGTCTCGATTCCACGGGCGTCAAGTCCTATGCCCTGACCGACGACAATGGAGAACTGTCGGACGGCGGCAACAGTTGGGCATCCGAGAACAGCGTTTCCTATTATGACATGACCATCCGCACCCCGGGTGTCGGCGGCGCGACCTATACCGACCGGATGAACGGTACGGTGACCTCGCTCGATGACGATACCTACTGGGTGTATACCACCAGCATCGACACCACGTTCACCGACAAGGTGACGAACGGCACGTTCACAGGCAATGCAAATGGCTGGTCAACCCCGGTCAATGCCACGACGTGGGCGTATAACGCGAACAACGAAACGTCCGGCGCAGCCCTCGAAGGGGACATCCTCTACCAGGATATCAGCGCCAGGGCCGGAAAGCAGTATTATGTCGAGTTCAACTCGACGGCTGCCACGACGCCCGGGTCGCTCTATCTGCTCGTCGGCGGCGGCACCGGCAGCAACATGGTGACGAACGGCACCTTCCCTGCCGATGCGAGCGGGTGGACGGTAAATGCATGGACCTGGGATGCCGGTGGCGGTATCGATTCCAACGCCGGTGGTTCAGCGCTTACCCAGGATATCAGCCCGACCGACGGCGAGATGTACTACGTCGAGTTCGAGGTGACGACATTTAATGTGGCCGGAACACTCACTGTCTCCGTTGGCGGTGGCACAGGTGTTGCTGTTAGCGTCGGTGCCGCAGGCACATACGATGCCGTCGTAACCTGTGGTGCGGGCAATGATCTGCTGTCGCTTACAGACGGCGGCGGCCTTGATATCATCATGGACAACATCGAGGTCTATCCCGCGACCAACATCAAGGAAGTCGAGATTTCCGATGTCGTCGCGCAGACCCATGTCGTTCCCCTGACCGCCGGTGTTGCCAACAGCAGGCTCGAGTTCATCACGGACGGCGTGCTGGCGGCTACCTTCATCGATGACGTTCAGGTGCATCTCAATCCCACGCTCCATCGTTCACCGGGTCCCGTCACCATCGTCAATTCCGGCGTCGAGTCACCCCAGCGGAACATGACTGTTTCTCCGGTGGCAGTGACCGTGGCGCAGGGTGACACGGTGACCTACACCCTCAAGGCGGCTGACGGCTCCGGCACCATCGACCGTATCGACGCCTATGTGGCGGTCGAGAAGGACTACTGGACGCTGGTCGACGCGACCACGCCCTTCGATCCGGCGGTCGGCTACACCTCCGCGCTTCTGACCAATTCGGTCATTGATGACGCGGCGAACAACCGCTGGATATTCAGGGTTGTCGTTTCCAACGGCGGCACGGCGTTTACCATTGATGACACCGGCCTGGGCAGCAACGTCGCGACCTTCCAGCTCGTGAGCAAGGGAACGTCGGTTGCCCTCGACAACACATCCAGCATCTATTTCGTGAACGAACCGGCCAACAACCGTGTGACGAAATTCTCCAACGACGGTGTCGATATCACCGTCAGCACCCTGGAGAGCACGGTCAAGGTCATCCCGCGGGCGATCATCGAAGGCATCGTCCAGCTCGAGGGACGTAACTCCAACGCGACCGAGATGCTCTTCGAGCTCAGGGAGCGCGGCGGCTACGATCTCGTGAGCGACTCGATCTTCGATGCGATGAACGACGCCGATGGGAATGCCGACGGCATCCAGATCACGCCCGACAGCGACGGCAAGTTCACGCTGATGAAGGTCCCGACGGGTGAATACGACCTCGTGGTGAAGTATGACCGCTATCTCAGCAAGCTGCGCCAGATCGAGGTCTACCCGGGTCTCGACACCCTGTTCGTGAGCTTCGGTACGCTCCTTGGCGGTGACGCCGTCGGCTATACGGATTCCGTTGGCGCGGCGATGCCCGACAATGTGATCGATACCGAGGATATCAACAGGATCTCGACTGCATTCCTCTCCACGCCTGACAGCACCAAGTGGGATGACGGCGCCAACAACTATAAATGGGCCGACATCAACGAGGACAACGTGGTCGAGGTGGACGATCTCTCGATGGCCACGGCGAATGCCGGCAACAACGGCGCTCATCCGTTTTACAAACCCGCCGTCAGCCCCGAGGCGACCAATATCGAAGCGGACTTCGAGTTCGTGAACATTCCGTATGAGCTCAAAAGCGGCCAGAGCTACACCATTCAGGTGGTCGGCCACAATATCAACGGGCTCCGCGGATATTTCGTGAACATGAACTACGATGAAGAAGCGCTCGAGTTCACCGGCATCACCAAGGGCGACTTCATCCAGGCCGATTCCCATTCGTTCCCTGTCATGGGCGATGGTACGGTCGGTCTGACCAACGCCGTGTATGGCAGCAACATATACTCCGGCGACGGCGTGTTCGCGAATATCACCTTCATCGCCCGCCAGGACGGCGCGTTCAGCGGCACCATGCTGAACTTCGACCGTATCTCGCTGGTGAATGCGGACTTCAACCGTGAATCCATCCTCGGTGACGAGGTTACCGGCATCAGCGCCGACGCGATTCCGGGTGTGTTCGATCTGAAGCAGAACAGCCCCAACCCCTTCAACCCGACGACGACCATTTCCTTCAACATCCCCGGAAACGGTCATGTCAAGCTCGAAGTCTATGACATCCTGGGTCGTCACGTGAAGACGTTGGTTGACAACGCGATGACTCCGGGCCACCACTCGGTCGTCTGGAACGCGCGCAACGAGCAGGGGCAGCAGGTCTCCGCGGGTGTGTACTTCTACACCCTCCAGACCGGCAATCTGCGCAACACCAAGCGCATGATGCTGCTGAAGTAATCTTCTCACCTGCAATTACAAAAAAGGGCCCGGGAATCTTTCCGGGCCCTTTTTAAAAAACCGTCCCGGACATTTTTTCCCGCTGGTGGGAAAAAATCGTTCCATGGGCTGCCCGCATGCGGCCGAATATTTGCGCGCGGGCCGATATCCTCCGTATATTACCCTGTGCGGCGGGGAGCTGAGACCGCGTCCTTATATTGGCATGCTCTTTGCGTGTAACATATGCCATACTTGCTGTGTATCGTGTCCCTTGGTTCCACTGATCAACATGAAGGCCCTTTGCATGAATATCGTTTTCCGGATTCCGGCGCTCCTTGCCGTCGTTCTTCTGGTGGCCCTCGCTTCCCCGTTGGCGCTTGCGGAAACAGAGGGCACCGTTCCCGGTGAAATCGATCTGTTCCTCTTCAAGAGCGGAACGGGCTCGGAACAGGGCGGAGAGAACGACATCCGCGCCCAGGTGGGAGAGATCATCACCATCGACGTGTATGCGAAGAATCCCCGGCAGGTCCCGGTGTCCGCGGCCGAGGTCTATCTGACAGTCAACGACACCTATTTCGATATCATACCACAGGGCATCAATACGGAGAAAGGCCCCTATCAGGGGCACATGAAACCATTCCGGCAGGGGGATTATTTCAGCGGCGCTTCCGGGAGGATCACCACCTATGGCAACACCACCCATGGTGATTCCCTCAAGGCGACCGACAACAAACTTGCGGGATGGCAGATGGACTATGTGGAGATCACGGGTCCCGATGTCGGGTTCGGCCGGCCGGTGTCACGGCGGCCTTTCGGTGTCATCGCCACATTCCAGCTCCGTGCGAAGGTACCCTGCGATTCTGTCACCATTGCCCTGGACAGGAATCAATTGCAGCTTCGGCTCTCACGGTATATCGACCCGAACGCGAACGACAGTTTTCACTTCAATCATTTCACCACATGTTATATCACCGTCACCGGCGCGAAAATCGACCCGCCCATACCGGATGTGGTGATGCTTCCGGGGACGACCGATTCCTCCATCGATCTCGACAGGCACGTTTC
>CAYNWJ010000309.1:0-5430 GCA_964400815.1 uncultured bacterium | reverse complement strand
CCCCGGCGGCGAGGTCTACACACGGCGGACCTTCAGCGACAGGCGCTACGAGAGCGGCGTCCTGAACTCCTTCGGCCATCCCCTGCCCGTGGTGGCGGGGAAACTCCAGCAGACCGGCAGGGAGGCCGCCGCTTCGGTCGTGTCCCTGAAAACCACCGCCGGCCGCGACGAACTGGTTCTCGACATTTCATCCGCCTATGACGTGCCCGCCCTCGAACGGCTGGAACGTGCGTTTGTCTTTTCGCGGGAGGGAGCGGGTTCCCTCGTGGTGGAGGACCGTGTGGCGTTCACATCCCCGCAGACATTCGGGACGGCGGTGGTGACATTCGGGCCGTGGCGGGAGACGGAGGACGGCGTGTGTGCCGTGGGAGAGGGGGCGTCCGCCCTGGAGGTACGGGTGACCGTGGAAGGGGGAACGGCCTTTTCCTTCGCGCCGCGGACGATCGAGGAGGACCTGCCCGGCGGACGAAAACCCACGCGCATCGGCATCGAGCTCGCGGAACCTGTGTCGGCCGCGGTGGTCAGGATGGAAATTACGCCCCTTGATGAGTGAGCATCGAGGCGGACGACGTGTCATATGCTTGAACGAATGGAGGTATCGATATGAAAAGAAGGACGTTGATTTCAGTCTGCATCGTGATGGTTCTTTCCGCCATGCCCGCCGGTGAGGCAGCGGCCCAGCGCCGCGCACCCGATCCCGTGCAGCTCGAGAGACGCGCCGAGGGCGTTTACGAGATTCTCGGCGGGTCGGGCGCCCGCGGCGGACTGATCGTGGGTGATGACGGTGCGATCCTCGTTGACACGAAGATGGACGAGCAGTCAATGGAGCAGCTCATGGCCGCCGTCCGCTCGACGACGGACATGCCCCTCGTGTGGCTGGTGAACACGCACTCCGACGGCGATCATGTGCGCGGGAACCGGTTCGTCCCGGAAGACGTGACCATCGTGGCCCACGATAACTGCCGCGCCGAATTTCTCAATGCCTCCCGTGACGGCGAACCGTCGGAGTGGAACGATCCGGCGCTGGCGGCCTTTCTGCCGGAAATCACCTACCGCGACCGCATGACCATCCATCTCGGGTCGCGTGTCGTGGAACTGTGGCATTTCGGCACGGCCCACACCACGGGCGACACCGTGGTCAACATCCCCGATGTCAGGACCGCATTCGTCGCGGACCAGATCATGATGCACCGTCCCCAGCTCATCCACTCCTACAAGGGCGGCAACTCATTCGGCCACGTGCGCAATCTTCGGCGCATGCTCGGTGAGATCGACGCCGACGTGTTCCTCACCGGGCACGGGGAACCGGTGGGACGGGAGGACATCCTCGATCACGCGGCCGCGATGCAGGCGCGGCAGGCGCGGGTGCGCTCACTCGTCGCCGAGGGGATGGGGCGGGAACAGGTCGCCGCCGCCTTTTCGGATGACGAGGCGAACCTGGTCGACACCATCTTTCGCGAGATCAGCGAAGGCCGCGACCGGGAATGAGTGGCCGGGTACATGCGCATTCACCCACGATATTACGGGTCATGTCCTCTCTGCTCCCAAGACATGCGCCGCTATCACAACCGCGATGGTCGCGAAGAAGGTGATCACGAAATGGATGGGGTGGCCGCGGAGGGCGAAGGTGAGGACGAGGCCGGTCACCACGCCCGCCAGAACGGGAGCGGCGCGGGGCCGTTCGGCGAGGGAGCAGTAGAGGACCGCCGGTCCCAGGGTCCCGCCCAGGCCGAAGAAGGCGTACAGCACGAAGGCGAAGACCACATGGATGCGCCGCAAGGCCACGAACGCCGCCAGCGCCGTCAGCACTCCGATGACCACCCGCGTGAGCAGGAGCTCGTTTTCCGCTGTCTTCAAGCGAAATGCCGCCCGCAGGTCGCGGATGACCGTGCTCGAAGCCGCGATGAGCTGGGAGTCTGCTGTCGAGGAGATGGCCGCGATGATGGCCGCCAGGGTCACGCCCGCCAGGATGCCGGGAAGGATTTCCACCGCCAGCACGGGGAGGGCCGTTTCCGGATCGGATGCAATGGCGCCCAGGCCGGCGTATTTCGCCCGCGCCGCCATGCCCAGAAGGATCGCCCCCGTATAGATCACCACCATCCAGCCCATGGCTATGAGGGGCGCGAAACGGAACACCTCCCGGTCCCGGACCGCCATGAGGCGCGCGATGCCGTGGGCCTGCCCCGGATAGCCCAGCCCGATCATGAGCCACGACAGCACCAGGAACGCCCCCGCCGTCACCGTATCGCCCGCCCCGAACACCCGCACGAGCCCCGGATCGATGGCGCGCAGGTCATGCATGAGCCGCACGGGGCCGCCGATGTCCATGAGGATCACCGCGGGCAGCACCACAAGCGCGAAGAGCATCATCACCGCCTGGACGTTGTCCGTCCACGACACCGCCCGGAACCCCCCGAGGATGGCGTACAGACAGATGAGCGCCGCCGCCATGAGCACCCCGGCCTCATATGAGACGGGGAACTGGGACGACAGCGCCTTGCCCGCCGCCGAGAACTGGGCCGAGACATAGGCCAGGAGGAAGAGAAGCGCGCACACCGACGCCGCTCCGGCTGCCGCCCGTGAAACCGCCGTATCCCCGGTCGCCCGGGCGAGGAACTCGGGAACGGTGACCGCGCCGAGCCGTTCGCTCCGTTCCCGGAGACGCGGGGCCAACACGAGCCAGTTGAGGGCATATCCCAGCATCCCCGCCGGGATCATCCAGAAGGTGCTCACCCCCTCGCCGTACCCCATCCCCACCATGCCCAGCAGCACGAACCCGCTCTCGGTGGAGGCAGAGGTGGACAGGGCCGAGGTCCAGGCGCCGTGCTCGCGGTCGCCCAGGTGGATCTCCGCGGCGGTGCTTTGGGGCCTGCGCGCGGCGACGATGCCGATGCCCATGACGGCGAGGGAATAGACGATGAAGGCGGCGAGGGTGGCGGTCATGGGGTAATCGATTCCTGTTGGGTTGTTATTGCTCCGGTGATTAAACATATGAATCAAGAGCATTCCTCGGACTTCAGTCCGGGATCATAATAACCCCCCTCGGTCTTCGACCGTATCCCCCCTGACAAGGGGGAACAAGTACTACCGGCGCCCGCAGTGCCTGCCTCCCCTGTCAGGGGAGGCGCCATGCAATGGCGGAGGGGTTATAGTGTCATCGGTTTACTACCTCCAAGTTCAGTCCGGGGGAGTTCTATTGTGGTATATGATTTCCTGGCTCCTGATAACCCCCGAGACATGTTTAAGATATTTAGTCACCGGAGTAATAATATAACGGTTCGTCAAACATAGGGTTTGATAGGGCCGAATGAAAGTATTTTTACACCGGCATTATCATGGAAATGCTGGATACTGATGCAGGAAATCTTTTTTATTTTCAGATTGCAATGATGTGATTATATTATGTGTATATAGTCAATCTGGTCAATCATGCGTTCTGATGGATGGTGTTTGTCATGATACGACAACTTCTTTGTTTCGTTTCCACGTTGACCCTGTGTTCCTCCGCCCCCTCCGCCGATTTCCGCTGGGAGGAATATCTTGCAGGGATGGTCATCAATGACATCGTTTTCGAGGGAAATATCATCTGGTGCGCGACGGAGGATCATGGGGCGGTATGGTTCGACAGCGTCACTGGCGACTTTGGAGGGATCGCGGCAAGCGATACGCTGAAGGCGTATCCCCTCTGGTCCTGCTGCCTCGACAGTAGCGGCGTGAAGTGGTTCGGGGGAGAGAAGATACTTTACAGCTACAAAGACGAAATCGGGGCGGTGTACAGGTTTTTATATGTGAATGATGTCGAATGCGACATGAACAATGTTATTTGGGCCAAGTCTTATGATTGTGTTCATGCCCTGATAGATAATCAATGGAAATACATGGATAGCCAGTACGAGCATACAATTGCTATCGATAGTTATAACCGTGTTTGGGTTGGAACTGGAAATGGTATTGGTGTCTATGATGATGGTGAATGGAGTTATATAGAGAACGATGTCGAAAATGTTGAAATAGCTTTCGACAGCAGGGATGAGCCTTGGATAATAACATATCATGAAGGATTGTTAACTCGCAGTAACGGCAATTGGACGAAGTTGGAATTCGACTGGCCGGAATATCAGATCTTTGGGGGGAATGCTATTGTCATCGATAGAAACGATGTCGTCTGGATGGGGACAGGGGAAGGTCTTTTCAGCTATTCCGACGGCCGTCTCGAACGCTGGTGGTATGACGACGAATTCCACCAGGTGACCTCGAGCGAGCGTTGGCGGCACAAGATCATTCCGGAGATAAACGACTTGGAGACCGGTCCGGACGGGAGCGTCTGGGCCGCCACGGAGAACGGACTCGTCCGTTACATATTTCCGCCTGTTTCCGTGGAGGAGGAGACGCGGCCGGAACCGTTCCGGGATCTCCACGCGTGGCCCAATCCCTTCAACGCCGCGGTGACCGTCGAATTCAGCCTGGACACAGCGGAAACGGTCGGCGTGGACGTCTACGACTGTCTGGGACGGAAAGTGAAACGGCTCGCCGCTGGACGCATGACGGCGGGAGCGCATACTCTCGTATGGGACGGGACAGGCGATGACGGCCGCGGCGTGTCATCCGGACTCTATTTCGTCAGGGTGTCGGCGGGACGGCGTGCGGCGGTGAAAAAGGTGACGCTCGTGCGGTGACGGCGGGGTGAGCGTATAATCCCGTATTCTTCAGTCTCCGGCGCCATCCTCTTGTTTTCGTTCCCCGGTATCGTCGAACTCCGGGTAATGTTTCCGCAGACACTCCGGGCAGATGCCGTGGCTGAAGCGGGCGTCCGAATGGCGGCGGATGTAGTCCTCCACCTGCTCCCAGTAGCCGGCGTCATCGCGTATCTTCTTGCAGTGGGCGCAGATGGGGATGAAGCCGCGGAGGGTCTTCACTTGGTCGAGGGCGGCGGTGAGCTCGGTGACGAGGGCGGCCTTTTCCTCCTCGCTCTTCTTGAGATTGCGGAAGACGATGCTGAACGGTTCCTCGATGCCGGTGGCGATGATGGCCCGGTAGATGAGGAAGAAGGAGACGATCTTGAGGAAGTGCCCGAGGGCGCTGAACACGTCGTAGGGATCGCTCCACAGGGTGAAGACGATCTCGGCGGCGATGGTGATGAGCATGGACGAGACCAGCAGGGTGAGGACATGGGGGGCGAAATCGCCGCGCCGCCGCACGAGGAGCACGGCGGAGACCGCCAGGACGAGGGCGATGACATATTCGCTTGCGATCTTGAACGCGGTCAGGCCCTCGCCGGGGACGAAACAGGCTGGGAATATCTTCCACCGGAAGATCGACAGCACGATCAGGGCGGTCACCGCGGCATAGCCGGCCAGAATCGCGGACGGGCGGGGAATGCGCCGTCCCAGGAAATGCGGCGCCAGGAACGACAGGCTCTCCAGTCCCCGT
>CAYNWJ010000308.1:5222-5436 GCA_964400815.1 uncultured bacterium | reverse complement strand
AAGAGCATCCCGCCATAAGGCGTCAGCGCGGGCGATGTGGCCTTGCGAAGAAATCCCCGCCGTATGGAGAGCAGGGTGAGCCCGGCGACGATCTCCCCTTTCGAAAGCACCGTGAGAATGACCGGTTCACAGCCCTGCGCCGAAGCGGCCGCCCTGATCCAGAAGGAGCGGGAGAACACGCTTCCCTGGGGCGAGGCCGCGACGAACTCGTCCC
>CAYNWJ010000308.1:0-5212 GCA_964400815.1 uncultured bacterium | reverse complement strand
CAGGCCCAACTCTGCAAGAGGTGCCCCCCCCGGGCCGCGACGAACTCGTCCCAGCGCCCGAAATCATCCGTCGTCTGAACTGTCAGGTCCCTTGACACGCAGACCGCCTCCCAGCAGTTCGAGGAATTCAGCCAGCCTGATGATGCCGGCCCGTGAGCCGAAGAACACGTAGCTTCCTGTAAATATAACGAACGACAGTCCCATTGTCACGAGATCGTCCCCGGCCGACACGGTAAATCCATAGGAGATCGTCGCGGCGAGACCGCAGGTGATGGCCACCGAGAGGAAATAGCTCACGGGGAGGATGTCGCGGTAACGGATCCCCAGGTCGCGCACCGTCACATAGAGAAGCATGTAGACATGAAACCAGGTCGCGACAACCGTGGCGATGGCCGGCCCGATGAACCCCACATGCATGGCGAGCAGAATGTTGAGCACGAAATTGGCCAGGAGCGACGCCAGGGCGCTCCAGAAAATGATGCGCGACTGGCCCAGAGCCAGCACGATCACACCATAGGACGCGATGCGCAAAGGCATCATGAACAGGTAGATCCTGAAGGGGAGCACGGCGCCTTCGAACCCCTCACCGAACACAAGCGGGATGAGGTGGTCCGCGAACAAGAACAAATAGACGAACACCGGCCATACGATCTTCGAGCTGAATTTCATGGTGTTCGATGCGAGCCGGGTGAAGGCGGCATAGTCCTCCTTGTGGTGCAGTGAGTTCAGCACCGGCGAGACCACGCTGAAGATGGAGGAAACGATGACCCCGATGAACGGGATTTCCATGGCGCCCACGAAGAACACGCCCAGCGCCTCGGTGCCGAAGAATACCGAGACCACGAACTTGTCGAGCCAGCGTGAAACGATGTCGATGGTGCTGGTGAGCATGATGGGAAAAGAGAAGCTGAGTTGCAGCAGCAGGGTGTTGCGTCCTCCCCGGAAACGGAGATCCCCGAGAACCTGCCGCATGCGAAGGAGAAAGACAAGCGTGAGAAGCAGCTTGACCGACCCGAAGACCGCCATGGCGAAGAAAAGATCGGCCGCGGTGACCCCGGCGGTGTAGAACCAGATGGTGACACCGAGGAAGAAAGCCGCGTGCAGGCTGTTCAGGACAAACAGGTACCTGACGCGTTGAAAGGTTATGAAAACGGGATCGGCGAACGAGGAGGCGACCAGAAAGGCCCCGTAAATCCCGAATATCCTGAGTTCCTTCACGATATCGGGATTGTGCTGCATGCGTGCGAAAAAGGGCGCTCCCGCCCAGAAGAGCGCCACGCAGAAGAGCGCCGCCCCGACAAGCACGGTCAGGGTCTGCCCGAGAAACCGTCCCCGCTCGTGCTCCTTCAGACGGGGCAGGAAGAAATACATCGTTTCGGGGACACCGAGGGTGAGAATGAGGAACAGGGCGCTGAAAATGAACACCTGCTGGAACGACCCGAATTGTTCGGCTCCCATGCGCCGCGCCAGCCCGATATTCAGGAGCAGTACGCTCCCGACATAGAGGCTGCGGCAGAAACCGACCGCGCCGGCCCGCCCTCCCATGTGTTTGGTGTCAATCACGTTTTCGAGCCCTTGTCGCCACGAACCCCTCCCGTCCAAAAAGCATGCAGGCAGCACGGTCGGCCGCCCGCCAGAGAGGATAGGGCAGGAAGGATGTGATCCCTGCGAGTCCCAGACGTTCCGCCGGCCTGCTGGCGAAGGTGATGGAGCGTTCCACGGTCCAGCCGGCATCGTCGAGGAGTGTCGAAAGCGAATCACCGTCGAATGTATGCAGGTGGGCGTTGACCGGGGTTTTCCGGTTGCAGTGGATGCAGAGGGTCTGTTCGATGGTTTCCCGCCAGGGTGCGGAAAGAATGAGGACGCCGTTCGGACGCACCACACGGGCCAGTTCCCCGAGCGCCTCGGCGGGACTGTCCAGGTGTTCGAGCACTTCGCTGACGATTCCGGCGTCGAAGGAGGCGTCGTCGAACGGCAGCCGGTAGACATCGCCGAGCACAAAGCGCACATCCTTCCGTCCCCCGAGCCTGCGGGCGGCGCGAACGAGGCTGTCATGGCCGATATCGAGCGAATGGACGGCGGCGCCCCTGTCGGCCAGAAGCTCCGAGAGCCTGCCCGAACCGCAGCCCACATCGAGGACCCGCGCGCCGTGTCCGGGCGCGAGACGGGCGACGAGGGACAATCTGCGCTCCTCGAAGCTCCGGCGGAAATGCCCCATGTCCTCGGGCATTGGCTGATCGAAGGAATCGACCGTATAATGAACGGTATAGTTCTCGAGGCGGATGAACAGGCCTCCCTGAGTTATGTGGTATGAGGCATGCGCCTTCGGCGGAGAGCGCCGCCGGTGGTGCGGGGATTGCGGGACGGCTGTCGGGCGTTCATTCGAGCAGGGAGGTCAGGTCTCCGTTCTCTACGAGATCGAGGAAGATATCCCCCACCTCGGGATCGCTCACCGTGCCGAGCCCCTCGCGGATGATGCCCACGGCCTTTTCGAGGGACATCCCCTTGCGATACACACGGTCGGATGTGATGGCGTCGAAGATATCGGCGACCTGGAGAATCCTGCTTTCCAGGGGAATCTCCTCCCCGGAGATACCGTCGGGATACCCCCTGCCGTCGAACCGCTCATGATGGTGATATACGATCTTAGCCACGGGTTTGAGGGCGTCGATGGACTCGATGATGAACCGGCCCAGGACGGGGTGGGCCTTGATGACGCCCATTTCCTCGTCAGTCAGCCTGCCGGGCTTGTTGAGTATCGCGTCGGTAATGCCGATCTTCCCCACATCGTGGAGGATTCCCGCCATGCGGACCAGCTCGATACGGTCCTCGTCGAAACCGAGGCGCTCGGCGACCAGGGTGGCATAGCGCGTGACCATGTTCGAGTGGCCTCCGGTGTAGTTGTCGCGCGAATCGATGGCGGTGGCGAGGGCCTCTATGGTTTCTCGGAACATCTTCTGCTGTTCGGCATAGAGCTCCGCGTTCTTGATGGACACCGAACACTGGTCCGCGATCGCCTCGAGAAGACTGATATCGTCTTCCGCAACCTCGTAGTCATTCTTGAACAGCACATTGATCACGCCGAGCACTTCCCTTTCGTACCTGAGCGGAACCATGACAAGGGATGAGATGGCCTCCTCATCGCAGATCCTTCTGAAAACCGGATCGCTGAGCTCATCCCTGCTGCGGAATATCCGCACCATGGCCGACCGCATGGTCTCGCCCACCTCGCCTTCGGTCGTGGCGAAGCTTTCGGGAAGCGAAACGTTCCCGTCGATGCCTTTCGTGCTCACTTTTTTCAGAATGCCCTTTTCGGGCTCCGCAAGCCAGACGATTCCCACCGAATCGTTCATGGCGGAAAAAATCTTTTCCATGATGTCCCGGACAAGGTCGTCCAGATCCCTGATCGATGTGAGGGAACGGCTGATGTCATACAGGATGGTCAGCCGCTTGACACGTCTGCTCAGCTCGGAATCGATCTCCAGGATCTTTTCCTCCAGGAGAGAGCGATTGTAATCGAGCTCGGAGTTCGCGGACCTGAGGGTGTCGATGAGTTCCTTGCGCTCGAGGATGAGCCGCCGGCGCTCGATGGCCCGCTTGACCGACTGGAGCACGATCTGCATGTTCTGGAACGGTTTGAGGATATAGTCGAACACGCCCGCCTTGATGGCCTCGACCGCCGAATTCACTGACGCATAGCCGGTCATGAGTATGACGAGGGTGTTGGGCTGGACGGCGTTCACCTCGACCACCAGTTCGAGACCGTCCATGTTGGGCATCATGATGTCGGAGAGGACAACGTCGAAATTCTCTCCCTTGACCAGCTCGAGGGCGTGCATGCCGTCCGAGGCCGTCTTGACAGTCAGGCCATAATACTCCAGATACATCTGGACGACGTTCCTGATGCTGGCCTCGTCATCGACGACCAGGACCTTTCCCGAGAGAAGATCCCCGTCACCGGCCTCTTTTCCGGAAAATTGTTTCGGAGAGGGGTCGATGGATGCACCTCCCATGTTTCACGTATCCTGACGGCTTATGCGCAGGACGAACGGCCTGTCACAGAATGGTAATATACGAAAAAAACCGGCGTTGGCACAACGGCGTTCACGCGGTTCCGGTGAAACCCGGGACGGAGTTCCGTTATCGGTCTCCCCCGTTCCGCAGATGATCATGCCTTGTATGCGCCGAAAAGGGCGATCAAAAGGGCGAGAACGGACCCGAGGAAAAACATGAGCTTGTATATCCAGTGCATACTATTCCTGTTCCCGCGATCAACGCATCGGCGGCTGCGCAGAGAAGGCGCACATTCTCCGGCGCCCTACATGATCAGTTTGAGTTCGACATGGGAAAATTTCGATGTATCGATAACGATCGGCTTGATCTTTTTCATGAACTTGTTCTTCGTCAGGATGATGACCGGCTTGTTGATGTTCTTTTCCTTTACCTTCGCCACCACCCCGAGATATCCCACGAGGCTGGGATCGACGATGTCGACGACCTTGATCGTGGCGCCGACCGGATAATAGGGGACGATTTTGAGCAGGGTCTGCACCACGTCCTTGTTGTATTTCGAGCCGGCCTCGAGAATGAGCTGTTTCATGGCCTGGTCCGGCGATTTCTGCTCTTTCTGCCTGGGATTGAAAACGATGTTGTCGAAGGCGTTCGCCACGCTGCACACCTCGGCAAGACGGAAGATGTAGCCCTTCATGTTACGGTTCGCCATCTTGATGGGCGGGAGATTCTCTCCCATGAGGCCGATGGGAAAACCGCCGCCGTCCTGCTGCTCGTGATGCTGATTGACGACCTGGGTTTCCAGGGGGGTGACATTGGGGCTGTTGTTGAGGATGAGATAGCCGAATGTGGGATGCTCGCGATAAAGTTCGGAGGCCCTTTTGTTGTCGGCGTTGTCGTTCATCTGGTCGATGATGGTCTTGCCGATGTCGTGGAGAAAGCAGCCAAGCCCCAGACTGATCAGCTCCGGCGGGCTGAAACGGTATTTTCGCCCGATCATCACGGCGAGCACGGTCACATTGAGGGCATGGTCGAGGAAATAGCTGTCGGCCGTCTTGACCATGACCGTATTCATGAGCTTGGCGCCCGCCGCGGAGATGTTCTTGAGGATCTCCTCCACGATCTTGCGCATGTCATGGGTGACATTGATGTTCTTGAGATAGCCCTTCTCTATGAGGCGGGTCGCCTTCTCGACGGAGGC
>CAYNWJ010000307.1:0-5447 GCA_964400815.1 uncultured bacterium | reverse complement strand
GACAGGATTGTAATCGTGGTTCATCCGGTAATCCCGAACATCCCGGTTCAGAAACTGAAAAACCTCGAAATATTTAGTTTGTGCCGTAAAATGGGGATTGTCAGGCGCATTTCTTTCCGTTGACACCCGTCCGGCGGAGTGTTACACTACTAATCCCCCCGACACCATGAAACAACACGGATGGGTCCCGATGAAACCGCATGTGTACGCTTTCGTTTTGCTCTGCCTCTCAGCGATCATCGCTTTTCCCGGAAGCGCCTTTCCGCAGCGGTGGGGCAGAGAGGCGCCCGAACGGTTCCCCCGCCGCATCTGGTTCGCCTGCGATTTCGAGGGCAGGCGGGAGGATGTGGTCTGGTACGGTGATGAGGAGACCGGCGACATTCCCTCCTATCCGGGCAATGCCGCCGCCTGCCGGGGCAGGCCGGTCAATGATCCCCGCATACCCACCGTCATGATCACACCGGTCGGGACCGTGCGCGTGAATGAAGTGAATTCGCTCTATTTCAGATACCGATGCGAATCGGCATCCCGTCTTTCGGTGGTCATGGATTTCGACGGGACCACCATCGCCGTGAATTTCGACGCTCCCGACACCAGCGCGTGGTCCGGGCTGTGCATGCACGAGATCCAGCTCGACGACGGGCTTTCCCTCGACGGCATGACCTTCGAGCATATCCGCATATCGGCGCATCCGGCCGGTGACGGCGGGATATGCTCGCTGATCGTTGACGACGTGATCTGCTTTTCCGGCATCCGGAGTCCTCTGGAAACGCCCGTCATCCCGTTCCCGCGGCGCGTGATGCGGGTGTGGACCTTCGACGCCCCTGACGACTATCATCCCTGGACGAAGGAGCATTACGGGATCATGCGTGACACGGACGGCGGCGCCCGGGGTGATTTCGCCCGCTCCGTTCCCCATCCCCGCAGCGAATACCCGTGGATACGGCTCATCGTGGAGCCCCTGAGCGCTGTGGGCGGACAAACCATGCTGTCGTTCAGGCACCGTCTCGCCGGCGGCCCGTTCCTGCAGGTGATGATGTTCGACGCCACCATACAGGACAACCGGACCATCCGTATCGACGATCCCGTGCGTAATGAGTGGACGACGTCTGTGCTCGATTTCACGCGCGACGGCAGATGCAACAGCGGAAACCAGCGGCCGTTCACCCCCGGCAACCGTGTGGACGACATCTTTTTCTTTCCCGGCTTCGAGGCGGACGGTTCCTCGGAACTCCTGCTGGACGAGGTCGTGCTCTTCGACGGGGGCGGAGACTGACGGTTCCCCGCATCACTGAATACGAACGTATGGCATTTCATTCATCGACGACAAGGAGAATCCCATGAAACCCCGCGACCGCGTCCTCAGGGCATTCAGGCGGCAGGAGGGCATGCCCGACCGCGTACCGGTCCAGTTCGAGCTCTGCCGCCAACTGCTCGACCATTTCGGCGCCGAACTCGACATCCCCGTCCGCTATACCGACAATCTCTACGAGGACGTCACCTACCGTATCAGCGGAAACGAGGTCCGCATTGCCATGGGATGCGATGTGGTGGTGACCGGCGCGGGGACCGCCGATGGATTCGCGCCTGAAAAGGCATCCGACGGCGCCTGGCTGAACGAGTACGGCATGCGGATGAAACAGGGTGACATCTATGTCGAGGTGGCCGGGTATCCCCTGGCCCACGCGAAGACGGAGGCCGATATCCGCGCCTATGACTTCCCAGATCCCCACGCCCCGGGGCGCTTCCGCGACGCCGAGGAACTGACCGGGAGATACCGTGACGATTATGTCGTCATCGGAGACATCGAGGTCACCATTTTCAGCCTCGCCCACCAGCTCGCGGGGTTCGAGAAACTGCTCCTGGACATGGCCATGGGGGCGGAATACGTGGAGCCCCTGTTCGCCGCCTGCGCGGAGTTCCAGATCGCTGTCGGCCTCGAACTCATCGAACGCGGGGTGGACGCCCTCTGGTACGGCGACGATTTCGGCTCCCAGAACGACCTGCTCTTTTCTCCCCAGATGTTCCGGGAACTCCTGAAGCCCCACTATAAGAAGGCGAATGACGCGTTCAAGGCGGCGAAGCCCGACATCATCCCCATCCTTCACTGCGACGGCGCGGTGAGCAAGCTTCTGGGCGATATCAGCGAGACAGGCTTCGAGGTGTTCAATCCCGTTCAGCCCGGCGTTCCGGGCCACGGCCCCCGCGAACTGAAGGAGCGTTTCGGCGACACGTTCGTCTTCTGGGGCGCCATCGACCAGCAGGAACTTCTGCCCAACGGCGCCGACGCCGAACTTGAGGCCGATGTCCGAGAAAAGATCGAAATACTGGGCGCCGGCGGCGGCTACATGATCTCTCCCGCACACATCATTCAGGCGGATGTCACCCCGGAGCGGGTCGGGAAATTCATCGGGCTGTGCCTCGAATACGGGCGGTACGAATGACAGCGATGCGTCCTTTCGAAATAATGTTTCGACTCGCAGCTTCGCTGTGCCTTCTCACGCTTTCGGCATGTTTCGCGGCGGGATGCGGGGACGGCGGCTCATCTCCCGATGAAACCACCATTGCGGTCATTCCCATGGGCACCACCCACGAATTCTGGAAGGCTATCCATGCCGGCGCCCTTACCGCCGCCCGCGAACAGAATGTGAGGATAATCTGGAAGGGGCCCCTCAAGGAGGACGACCGCGAGGAACAGATTCAGATCGTGGAGACATTCATCTCCGCGGGAGTGGACGCCATCGTGCTCTCGCCCCTGGACAACCGGGCGCTTGTCAGGCCGGTCCGCGAGGCGAAACAGGCCGGCATCCCCACGATCATCTTCAACTCGGCGCTGGAGGGAGAGGAGCACGCGGCGTTCGTCTCCACGAACAACCATCGCGGCGGAGAACTGGCGGCCGAGCGTATCGGTGAGCTTCTCGGCGGTTCGGGCCGGCTCGTCCAGGTGCTCTACCAGGAGGGGGTGGAGGGAACGACCCGGCGGGAGGAGGGATTCCGCGATGCGATCCGCGGGCGTTTTCCCGGCATCGAGGTCCTCTCAGACAATCAGTATACCGGAGTGACCACCGAATCGGCCTACCGCACCTGTGAAAATCTCCTGAACCGTTTCGACGCCATCGACGCCATTTTCACACCCAACGAATCCACCACCTTCGGCTGTCTGCGCGCCCTGCAGGACCGGGGCCTCGCCGGTGAGATCGTGTTCGTGGGATTCGATTCATCCGACAAGCTCATCGAGGCCATGAAGGCGGGCGAGCTTCACGGGCTCGTGCTCCAGAACCCTTTCAAAATGGGCTGTCTTGGGGTGACCGCAGCGGCCGATGTGCTCATGGGAAAGCCGGTGGAACCGTTCACCGACACCGGCGTGGTCATGGCCACGCCCGAAAACATGCAGGAACCGGAAATCGCCCGGCTCCTCGCCCCCGATCTGTCGATCCTGGGAGAGTGAGACGGAGATCATTGCGGGGAACATGTCCCGATGTCAGCTTCGAAGGAGCGCCGTAACGCCATGGCCGGCAGGCTTCGTGAGAAAAAACATCGATTTTTCTGTCATGGTGATTCAATTTCGGGGCGTTTGGTTTCCTCTATTGTGAATTTTTGTGTCTTTTGTCTCGGGCTATATTGCGGATAATGGATGCTCGGGACGAATTGCGGTGTACGGATGGATGTTTGTCAGCCCGATATTAAATATTTGTTTGGAATTGGCAAAATAAAGCTAAATAAATATTGACACGACCCACCAATTATGCCTATTATGTAAAAGGCTTCCAACAGATTGCTGAGAATGCTTTTATGATGAATAAAACCAAGAACTTAGTGTTTTTGCTATTTTTTTCTCTTTAATCGTTTTTTCGTCAGGCTCAAAAAAAAGTAAGAGAAGTACGAAAGGGAGGTGATGCCATAGTAAGAAAAACTGTATGTATTGTGTAATCAACCTACGTGAATTGAAAGGGGTAACAATGAAAAAGCTGTTTATCATAACAGTTGCAATGCTTATCGCAGCTTCCACGGCGTTCGCGGCTGATTTCAACCCGACGCTGCTCAAGCTGGAAGCCGATCCCGTCGTCCAGTACGATTTCGACGGATCCGAGATCAGCATTCCCGTGCAGGTTACGGGAACGCCCGCTTCTCTCATCTTCGCGGTCTACACCCGCGGCATGGCCGATGATATAGCTCCGACCCAGAATGGCTTCCTCGGCTGGCACTATGTCAACAAGGTCGACACCTGCCTGTATTATTCCTCTGCGTTCGGTTTCGATGTCGGCGCCAACGAAGTCACCTGGGACGGCAAGGACCAGGACGGCGGCGTGGTCCCCGGCGGCGAGTATACCTACTACATGTTCGCCTATGACAACCAGGGCACCAAGCAGCTCATGACCCACTTCATGCGCCCCTATTCCAGCGTGTACGAGGTGCAGGAAGTCGACGCCGAGGGCCTTCCCCTCGATCAGCCGATTTATTACCACTATGGCAACCGCTGGTACGTTGGCAACGATCCCATGGACGAAACGCTTCTCGAACAGTCCACGATCAACAGGCCCGAGGGTTGGGCTGCCCGTAACATCCAGGCCATGGATCCGGTCGACTTCAACTATTTCTACATCCAGCTCCACAATCAGGATGCCGCGAGCTCCGGTCTCACCAAGTGGAGATGGGTGCCCAACGGCGACGCCGAGATGCAGACCGATTTCGGCGAGGACGGCTTCTCAGATCTGTTCACCGCACCTCCGGGTGACAAGCCCGGTGTGATCGCCGGCCGCGACTATCTCTACACCGGTGACCAGAACCATGTCGGTTCCACCGGTCCGGACGTGGATTTTTACATCTACGACTATGACGGCTTCATGATCTCCGAGATCGACATGACCGAGTGGTGGAGCTCTCCGGAAGCCTACGAAGCAGGCGCCCAGATGAACGGCGGGCCGAACGAGCTCGACATCAGGCATGAGAAGGTCATCCTCAACTGCCACTGCTCCTGCCTCAAGCAGATGGTCGATCCCATCCGCTACCTGCAGACCGAAGATCCCGAGGACTTCTATGTGTGGTCGAATGGTAACGGCGACTATGTCCTCGACCACAACTTCGAGGAAACCGCTTCCCTGAAGTGGATCTGCATGGACTACAATGTCGGTCCGTACACCTACAACATGGACGCTGACGACAACCTGTTCGCCCAGTGCCCGGCCTATGATGTCGGCGCCGTCTCCTTCGGCCTCGTCGGCCCTGACGGCACCGGTATGGGCTACTTCGCTTTCGCAGGCGAGACCGCAGGTTGGAAGAAGGGCTCCTTCTTCATCGACAGCGGCTCCGCCTATGACGGCCTCTACTGCGACAACGAGCACACCGGTGGCACGCACTACGACTTCGACGCTGACAAGAAGGGTCTCGGCTGCTACTTCCTCGGCCACGATTCCATCAGCGGCATCATCACCGACGCTGTTTCGGTC
>CAYNWJ010000306.1:2402-5460 GCA_964400815.1 uncultured bacterium | reverse complement strand
GAAACTGAAAAACCTCGAAATATAAGTTTGTGCCGGAAAACGGGGGGTTGCGTCCCACCGGATAACCCTTGACAAAGCGGGAGGACGCCCTGTTTATTATGACTGTCCCTCCAGAATTCCCGGATACGCTTTCAGGGTGTTC
Organism: uncultured bacterium; assembly: GCA_964400815.1. Taxonomy (GTDB): domain Bacteria; phylum Latescibacterota; class Latescibacteria; order Latescibacterales; family Latescibacteraceae. Next base: position 5,318 of record CAYNWJ010000306.1, on the reverse strand, counting down.
TGTTCACTGTTCCGCGGGATCGATACGCACATCATATCACGGCCGGTCCATCCGCCCGTTACCGAAACGAGGATAGAATGATAATGAAAAAGAAACAGGCACGGAAGAAAAGCGGCGGGGATGCTCCGGATACGCATTCTTCACGCGAAAAGACACGCCCCCCCGTCACGCGCCATGAGGTCCGCTCCCGCAGGTCCCAAACCAGGAAGCTCGCGAAAACCTACCGCACATCCGGCGCCCTCGTTTCCCTCATCGCCGACATCGGTGACACGGTGGAGACAGCCGCGGATGTGTCACGCAGCCTCGAGGACCGTATTGCGGGCATCGGTGAGTTCCTCGACGGCGGCATGGAAGGCGCCTCCCGTTCGGAGGAAACCCTCGGCGACCTTCGTGACGGCGGAGGGCGGCTGATCGACGCGGTGATGGACTCCTCCGGGGCCGCCCGTACCGTGATGAACCGCTTTACGGGAAGGATCGGCGTGTTCGAGCGCCGTCTCTCCGGGGTGAACGCCCTCCACGAACGTTTCAGCGCCATGAAAGATCACTGCGACGCCCTCAGGAAAGCGGCCGAACCGGCGACTGAACTGGCGGAACGCCTGCGTAAAAATGCCGAGCACGCCGAAGTCGCCGCCATGAATGTGTCCCTGGCGGTCACGCGCGGGAAATCCACGGATGAAGGTGTGGAGCGTCTGGCTGAAAAGGCCGGAAAGGCGGCGACGGACTATCTCGAGATCGCAGGAGGACTTGCGGACGCGATGGAGGACCTGGTCACGGGCGTGGCCGGCTATGCCGAAAGACGCACCGCCGTCGCCACCCGCTACCGGACCGTAACCGCCATGGCCAAGAGCATCGCGAGCGCCTTCGATGACACGGGAGCGTCCCTTTCGGCCATGACCGGGAATGTCGAGGGGGCGGCGGACCATGCCGCTGAAATCGGTCCGGTCGCTGACGATCTCGCCGATGCGTTCGGGAACCTTGCGGCGGCGGCGGAAATATGCGGGGACGGTTTCGACGAGATGCTGGCTTTCATCCGGGGGCAGGGTGATCTGTTCGGTCCGGTGAAAGAGTGCGCCGCCGACCTGAACGAACTCGCGCGCAGGCTGCCCGATGATCCGGCGGCAGTATCCGACGCCATGTGCGATGTCGCCGAGGAGATTGCCGGGCACACCGAAAAGGCGCTGTCGGTCATCGGTGAGATACAGCTTGTTTTCGACGAGGCGGCGGGTGATGCGCCGGATTTCGTTGAGCTGTCAGAACGGGTGAACGCAGGCGTTTCCGGCCTTCCCGATCATATCGCGGGTCTCGGCAAAGCGGCCGCGGACCTGGGAGGCGACATGCATGCCGCGCGCGAGCGCCTGGAAGACATGGAATCGGTCGTCAATGAACTTCTGAGTGAACTGAACGGTCTCATGGGCGAAAGGAAATCGCTCGGCGCCGCCCTGGCCCGCATACGATCCGCTCTCAGGAGAATCGCCCGAAGGCATGCTCTCTGCGCGCCGTCGCTGGGCCGTATCGACGGCTGTTCACTCGCCGGATCGATTCTTTCCGGGGGAATGGGGGAAAAAAAGGGTGACATCGGACCGTATCTCGCCGAACTCGATGCGATCGTAACGGACGGGTTCGCCGTACTCGGGTCGCTTTCCGGCTGCTGCGAGGCCGTCGACACGGCGGCGGACGTTCTCGACGAGGGTGACGGATATCGCGACATCGGAGTGCTCGCCGAGGCGGTCAGAACGCTGGCCGATGATATCGCGGCGATGCTTGCGGGCGAATTCACCGGAGCGGAAGACGCCGTGGCGGTCATCGCCGACATTGCGGCCGAGATGGAAGACACCGCCGAAAAACTCGCCGCAACCGGTGTTCCGGTCGCCGACATCTTCTCCCGGGCGGCCGGTGAAATCGGGGCCGTGTCCGATGAATTGGGGCGTCTCGCGGAATACCTGGACGATCTGGACATGGCTGCGGGCAGGACGGTCTCGACCGCGGCGGGCCTCGCCGGGGAGGAGGAATGAAACTGACGGCTGCGCTCCATTCCGTGTGCGCGATTGCCCGAATGATGTGCGGCAGGGCCTCCTCCGCGGGAAGTGCGCACGCGGCCGCCGCATGGGTCCTTCTCAGTGTGATGGCCGCGGCGGGATGCGGCGGCGCGGGCGTCCGGCTCCTCGATGAACATGCCGTGGAAACCGTCGGTGTGCCCGTCCGTTCGGTCAACTGGGTCCGCCTGCACGAGGGACGCTTTTCCGACGACCGCCCCGCCGTGCTCGCCACCATGGGACAGAACGCCGAAAACCTCTTCGCTCTCCGTATCGATCCCGTCACCGGCGCGCTCGACCAGTATCTCTCCCCCGTACCGGAATCCAACTATCCAACCGCCACCTGCATGAGCCGGTCGGGCATCCTCTATATCGGGGCTGCCTATGCCGGACATCTGCTGGCTTTCGATCCCGCGGCCGGCACCCTCGACGATCTGGGCGCCATCAATCCGGGGAAGGCCAGCTTCCCCTGCGGCATCGTGGAGGATGAGCGCGGTATCCTGTGGATAGGCAGTTACGGGGCCTGCGACCTGACGAGCTACGATCCGGCGTCGGGTGAGTTCACCCGTCACGGCCGGATGGACGACACCGACATGTACTGCTATCCCGCGGTGAACGCCGACGGCGCGATCTGCTGCCGGATCATGATGACGCGCCCGCACCTGGTGGTGTTCGATCCCGCGACGGGGGAAAAGCGTCAGGTCGGTCCCGTGACCACCAAGAACGAGGATACGTTCGGGCTGGTGACGGCGGCGGACGGTCGGGTGTACATCAAGTCGAGCAGGGGCGATTTCAGGATCGAGGGGTTCCGGGCGATTCCCGTGGAGACAGTCCCCGAACCCGCGCGCCGCGAGTCACCCTCAGGCATCTCCTTTTCCTTCAC
>CAYNWJ010000306.1:0-2392 GCA_964400815.1 uncultured bacterium | reverse complement strand
TTCACCGACGCAGCGGAGCAGTTGTACCGGACCCTCAGGGTCACCAATGCCGATGGCGCTGAACGGACATTCGCGCTCGGCTACGAAGCCGCGGGCAACGATATCTTCTGTCTGCACCGGGGGCCTGACGGCCTGCTCTATGGGTCGAGCATCCTTCCCGAGCACCTCTTCCGGTACGACCCGGTGGCGGCGGCGCTCGACGATCTCGGGCGCTGCTCGCTTTCCACCGGCGAGGCCTACAGCATGTGCAACCTGGACGGCCGCATGTATATCGCGTCCTATCCCGCCGCCCGCATGTCGGTGTACGACCCCGCGAAGCCCTACCGGTATGGTGACGATGCGGAGGCCAATCCCCGCGAGCTGGGGCGGATCGACGATGTGTCGTACCGTCCGCGCTCTTCACTGGCCGGGCCGATGGGCCGTGTCTGGCTCGCCTCGATACCGGACTACGGCATCTGGGGCGGTCCGCTGGCGTGGTACGATCCCGCTTCCGGAGAGCGCCGTTCCCATCGCGACATCGCCGGTGACGCCAGCTGCTACACCCTGGCCTGGCTCCGGGATCACGAACTGATCGCCGTGGGCGCCACCATCCAGGGCGGGTCCGGCACCACCCCGAAAGCCGGCCGCGCCGTTCTCTTCCTCTGGGACTATGCCCGTGAGGAAAAAGCCTGGGAAGGCTCCCCCGAAAGGAGCGTCGAGGCCTTCAACGCCCTGTGCGCCGCCCCGGACGGAAATCTCTGGTGCACGGTCACCGGGGGTGATGTTCCCGGCATCGTGGTCTTCGATCCCGCCTCCCGCACTTTCACGGATGGTCCGGAACTGCCCGGCGGCTCCCCCCTCGACAACGGGCTCATGACGGGACCCGACCACGCCCTGTACGGCTTCACCTCGGACGCGCTCTACCGTATCGACACCGCCGCCCGCTCGCTCGAGGTGCTTGTCCACAAAGATGGAGGATTCAGTGTGGCCGGCCCGGTCGTCGGCAACCGCATCTATTACGGCAGGGAGTTCGAGCTCATGGCGGTGGAGGTGTTCGCGGGGAACGAGTGAGGGCTGGGGAGCCTGCAAGGCAGAACGGTCATGAGAACGATTCATGGATGATTTTTCTTACGCCGCAACACAACTCACTCCCCCGCGATGAATATCTTTGGTATTCTGTTGTTTTTGCAACAGGCAACACATGGTACTGCTAAGGCACGGGCATTTGATCAGAGCAGGCAAACGATTATATAACCCCTCCGCCACTGGCGTGGCGCCTCCCCTGACAGGGGAGGCAGGTACGACAAACGCCGGTGGTACATGGGTCCCCCTGTGAGTGGGACGAGGACGAAGTCCGGAGAAGGTTTTCATGACGAAAATCCAGGTATATATGATGCATGATACAATCGAATAACCCGGCCATCGCCTGCAAGAAAAAAACCCCCGAACATCGTCGTCCGGGGGTTTTCTCTTGGCGTGCTGCGGACAGTGTCACCGTGAAAGCCGGTCGATCTCGGCGAGCTCGTCGTCGGTGAAGGATACCGCGGGCGCACCGGCGTTGTCCTCGAGCTGGTTCAGTTTCGTGACTCCGGCGATGACCGATGGCACCACCTCGTGGGAGAGCAGCCAGGCGATGGCAAGCTGTGCCATGGAACAGTCCTTCTTTTCGGCGATCGAGGCCAGGTGCTCCACCATGTCGAGATTGCGCTCGGTGAGGAACATCTTCTCCCAGGTGTCGCCGTCCTGCACGATGCGGCCGGAACGGTCGATGTCGCCCCTGCGGTAGCGCCCTGTCAGGAGCCCGCTCGCCAGAGGGAAGAAGGGTATCACGCCGATTCCCCGGCCGGCGGCGAAATCGAGGAACGCCTGCTCGTCGCCGTCGAGCCTGTCATCTCCCTCGGTGGCCACCTTGTTCCGCTCGGCCAGGTTCCACCAGTTCTGCACGGCTATGATATGGCGCGAGGGATTCGAGGCCACCGCGGCGAAGGCCTTCGATTCCTCGTCGATCTGCGCGGCGGTCCTGTTCGATACTGCGGCGTAGAGGACCTTTCCCTGGCTGACGAGATCGTCCATCGCCGCCCATGTCTCCTCCAGGGGTGTCTCCCAGCTTCCGTCGTCCATGAGCGACGGCTGATGGATGTAGAGGACGTCGATACGGTCGGTTTTGAGGCGGCGGAGACAGGCTTCCGCTCCCTCGATGATGTATTTCCGGTTGGATCCGCGTTCGTTGGGGGAGAACTCCCGTTCCTCCTCGTGCTCCTCGCGGGCGGGATTCGATATCTTTGTGGCCAGGACCACACGGTCACGCGTCCGCGGTCCCCGGTTTTCGAAATACCGCCCCAGAAGCCGTTCGGAATTGCCCGACTGCCAATTGTACGAGCTGGCGGTGTCCCAGTGGATGACCCCCAGTTCC
>CAYNWJ010000305.1:0-5485 GCA_964400815.1 uncultured bacterium | reverse complement strand
GTCTTCTCTCCGACAACACCTCGTCCGTGACGGTCGATCTCGACAATGTGAAGTGGTTTATGACCGCATGCGGCCTCTCCAGCTATGACGACAACGCGCCTGTCGATGGGAATAACCGTCCACGACCGTTGGCGCATGTCCGCAACTTCCCCAATCCCTTCAACGCCGGGACCGTCATCGAATTCCAGTCCCTTGCCGGCGGTTCCGTGGAACTGTCCGTCTACAACACCCTCGGCCAGGTGGTACGCACCTTCGCGCCGCGCTTCTATCCCATGGGAACGTTCGTCATCCCGTGGGACGGCAGGAACGATAGCGGCGCTCCCGTCTCCGCGGGCGTGTATCTGTATCGCCTGAAACTGGACGGCCGCGCGAAAAACGGGAAAATGATGCTCGTGCGGTGACCCTGCGCCTCAAAAAAACCCCCGCTCCCAGCCCCTCTCCCGGCGTGGACGCGCACTTGTGTGACGTCCGCCGCCCTGAACGGGAGAAGAACCGGGAACGGGGGTTTTTTGTCCGTGTGGGATGCTTTCCATCACTCGTCGTCGAGCGCCGCCCTTGCCGCGGCGAGGAGCACGTCCGGCTCGACGCGCACGCTGTATGTCGGATTGATGTATTCGAAATGGATAATTCCGTCGGTATCGACCACGAAGGCAGCCGGAACGGGCAGGGTAGTTTGCGGCCGGCCGGAATATTCGGTGAAGGTGTTGCGATCGTCGAAGCGCTGCTGAAGGGCGTCGTCCAGCCGGAAGGAAAGCCCGAACGCGTTCGACGCCTTCATGTCGACATCGGAGAGGAGCGTGTAGGTGAGGGTGTGTTTCTCGATGGTCTCTGTGAGTTTTTCCGGCAGGTTCGGCGCGATTGCCACAATCCGGTATCCGAGGGCGGTGAGATCGTCCTCTATCTCCTGAAGTCCGGCGAGCTGCCGGTTGCAGTAGCCGCACCATCCGCCACGATAGAAAATGATGACGGTGGGCTGCTTGTGGGTTTCGACCGCCAGGTCGAAGGGTTCGCCTTCGATGGTCGAGAGCGTGACTGACGGTACGGCCTCGCCGTTGAGCAGCGGGCATATCCCGGTGGCGGTGTCGGCTACCCGGCATGTGCAGTCGTCGGCAGATGCGCCGGAATTCCCGGCCGCGAAAATGAGTGCGGCAAAAAGCACGATTATTGCGAATGATGCGGGCGGTGTTTTCATGCTGTCTCCCGGATGAGGCGTTCGTGTGGTGATGCTGTCTCTTGAACGCCTCTCCGGGTGGGCCGGTTCCGCTTTGCCTGCCGGGGACTGAGCCGGATCATTCGCGCACGTAGTCCGCCAGCACCCGCATGTTCCGCATGAATGTCGCCGTGGAAATGCCCCGGATCGTTTTTCGCGGCTCATCGGTCATGGTCTTCGTGACATCGTAAACGGTCACGTCCCCGACCCAGGCCCCGCGGTCGTCGAGCGAGGCGATGATGTCGCCGACCCGTTCGCCGTCGGGTTTTGCATGACCGCGATCCGTGTTGCGCGGTGCGCGGTACTGCGCCACGGCCTCAGCGGGGGAGAGGCTGGAGACCTCTTCGTATTCCCGCCTGACCCGTGGAAGATTGATCTCGGTGAACACCCAGCCGCCGGAAACCCCCGTGGGATCGTCGTTGTAGATATAGAGACCATAGCCTTTTTCGTTCACCGTGTCGGTCTTGTGCTGGTAGATGGGACGGTTCGCGCCCGCTTCGAGATAGCGGGGCACACGTATGCGGCCGTTCGGCAGGGTCTCGATGGCCGTGCGCTCCAACCAGTCGATGCAGCGGGGGATGGGGTCCAGATAACGCCGGTCGCCGGTCATGCGGTAGAATTCCATGAGCTGATACATGCACTGCTCCGACTGACGGGGCATGTAGCCCGCCGGCTCGTGGGTGCGCGCCCATGCCGGCTGCATGTTCATGTCGTACTGTTCGGCCCAGCCGGCCTGTTCGAGGGGGCCCTGAGCGGCGAGCATGAAATCCGCACCCCTGAGCGCTGCGTCCAGATACCGTTCGTCCCCGAGCTTCTCCCACGCTTCGATGAGAACGGAGAGAATGTCGCGCATGGAGTTGTCGTTCATGGTGTAATACGACGTATAGTCCGCGAGGCCGTCATGGACGAACTCATGCCGGAGCGGGTAGCGCTGGGGCCAGGAACCGTTGGGATACTGCGAGATCAGCATGAAATCCAGCGCCTTGAGGAGCGGGGCGCGCCAGGCGGGGTCGAGTGTGGTCATGTACAGCCGGAGGAGGAAGCGTGTCGCTCCCTGGGTGGTGTTGTCGTCGTAGGTGCAGTTGCCGTAATAATGACGGTATTCCTCCATGCCCCACTTGAAGCGGGAGAAGACGCGTTCGTACCAGTCGGCAAGGCCCGGTTTGTCGAAATCGATGAAATAGTGCCATCCGCCCAGGCGGTGCTGGCCGTATACCAGCGCCTCGGCCGCGCGTTCCGCACACCGGAGATAGCGCTCGTCTCCCGTTGCCCCGTACACATGCAGAAACAGCTCGCCCATGTCCGGTGTGGCCTGCTGTACCCATATCTGCGACGGACGCGCCGGCGCCTCGCCCCACTGGTCCGAGAGATCGGCGGCGTAACTGAACAGGTATCCCCCGTTGAGGGACACCTCTCCTGCCATGAAATCGGTGGCGCGCTCCATCGCTTCGAGGACCTCTCCGCGGGCGGGAGTGTCGGCGACAGAATCGGCGGCGCTGGCGAAAACGGCGAGAATGAGTATGGCGGGGATCGTGACTTTCATGCAATGCTCTCCATGGAAAGGTTGTGACATATACGGTCGCCGTTGGACGGTACGCGGGTCAGATATCGAGCACCACCGTCGCCTCCCAGCCGCTGGTGATTTCATGGACGCTGAAACGATGGAGCGTGACCGCCTTCACATCGACGAGCATCCGGTGACGTTCGGGATCGATCTGCTCGCCCGCGAACAGGGCGTCGATGGAACAGCCGTCATCGTTGTGTTTGAGCTTCAGACTGTTGACCCGGTAGAGGAGCCGGTTGGCGTCCTTGTAGAACAGGAGTTCTCCCAGGAGCATGTAGAGGAGCATGTCCAGCTTGTCCGCCCCGCAGCGGAAGTTCATGAAGCGTTTCGGTTTGATGGATTCGAGGTCTTCCACCATGACACTCAGTGTCGCGTCGGCGGCCGCCCTGAAGAGCTCCTCCGGGGTCGAGCCGAACGCATCGAACGCGGCGTCTGCCGTGGCGATATCGTCACGGAACGTGAATGTTCTCATTGTCGTCTGCTCCGCGGATCCGGACATGAACCCGGATCGAATCACCCCTTGATGTTGCCGATGGGCTCGAAACGGACAACGCGCCTGCTGAGACCAGCGCGCTCCGTGGCTTCGACCACATCCTCGATATTTTTATAGGCATGACCGCCCTCTTCGGCCAGTCCGGCAAAGGAGGCGGTCCTGACATAGATGCCCCTGTGTTCGAGGTCGTCCCTGAGCTTTCTGCCGTTGACCATCTTTCTGGCCTTGTTGCGGCTCATGGTCCGCCCGCTGCCATGCGCCGTGGTGAAGAAGGTTTCACTCCCCGAGTCCATTCCCGCCAGGAGGTAGGATCCCGTTTCCATGCTGCCGCCGATGATCACCGGCTGGCCGGTATCGCGGTAGCGCTCAGGAACCTCGCACCGTCCGGGACCGAACGCCCTCGTGGCCCCCTTGCGGTGGACGAGCAGCTCACGTTCGGCGCCGTCGACGGTGTGGCGTTCGAGCATGGCGGTGTTGTGGGCGATGTCATAGACCTGCGCGATCCCGAGTTCCTCCGGCGTTTTTCCGAACACATCGGAGAAGACTTCGCGGATACGGTGGAGGATGACCTGGCGGTTGACATAGGACATGTTGATGGCGCACTTCATGGCGGCGAAATAGTCCCGCCCCTCTTCGGACCTGAACGGAGCGCAGGCGAGCTCGCGATCGGGCGTCTCGATATGGAATTTCTTCTTCATGGCGCCGAGGAAGCCCGCGAGATAGTCAGTCGCGACCTGATGGCCGAAACCGCGGCTGCCGCAGTGAAGCATGACCGCAACCTGGCCGGGCGTGTCGAAACCGAATGCCCGCGCCGCGTCACGGTCGAAGATGTTCCTTTCCCGCGCCACCTGTATTTCCAGATAGTGGTTTCCCGAGCCGAGGGTGCCGATCTGCTTGAAACCCCGCTCGATTGCCTTGTCGCTCACCTTCGAAGCGTCCGCACCGGCGATGCATCCCCCCTCCTCGGTCACCGCCAGATCGTCGGGCACGGCGAGGCCCTTTTTCAGGCACCAGCCGCAGCCGTCCTCGACCACCTCGCGGAACTCGTCCCTTGAGACACGAACGGTGCCGGAGCTTCCCACGCCCGAGGGAACCGCCTTGAACAGACCGTCCACCAGATCGCGCAGCCGCGGGCGGACCTCGTCCACGGTGAGACCGGTCCGCACCAGCCGCATGCCGCAATTGACATCGAAGCCGATGCCGCCCGGCGAGATGACACCCGTTTCGGGATCCATGGCCGCTACGCCGCCGATGGGAAAACCATATCCCCAATGGCCGTCGGGCATGCAGAACGACGATCCGACCACACCGGGCAGTCCGGCAACGTTCGTCACCTGTTCGAAGACACCGTCGTCCATGTCACCGAGCAGCCGTTCCGTGGCGTAGATACGCGCGGGGACGTTCATGCCTTTTTTCGCGCCCGCGGGGATTTCCCACAGGGTGTCGGTGATCTTCCGTATGTTTTTCGGTATCGCCATCGGTTCCGGCGCTCCCCTGCATATTTGTTTCAGACTCGTCGGGTGAAGACCAGATCACAGGACGACCCGCCGCCGCAGACCCGTCCCGACATTTCGAATTCGATGCCGGTGCCGTATTCAGCCGCCCAGACGGCGTATTCACGGGAACAGATGGTCCGGCCGACCTTTTCCGAGAGATGAATGCGTCCCGACTGTTCCATTTTGGTGTGCCAGGGGCATTCGAGAACGGCGATGGTGAATCCGTCCGGTCCCGCGTCACGCACCTCCCACCGGAACCCCTCCAGGCCGAGCTTCGTCTGGAGGGCCTCGAGCAGGGCGTCGAGCCCCGATGGATTCCCGGTGAACGTCTTCATCATCCGCGCCTGGATCTTCGGTACGACTGCCCAGACCGACTCGTCGATTTCGAGCGCCGTATCGAACCCGTACCGCTCCTCAACCTTCATGAACCAGAGGCCGTCGGCGGCGGTGAAGCTCCGGTGAAAATATTCGGATTTCTGTTCGTCAGTGAGTTCGGCCATCGAAACGCCTTTTGCTGCGGGCTTGCGCCGGTATGGGGTGAAAGGTACGCAGATAAACTTCCATCCCCGTTTGAAATTGCACCGATTGTAATGTATCGAAGTTCCACGGTCATGACAACAGAAAAGGTGTTGACGCACCCCCCCGTTTTTCGGCTGAAATAAATAATGGTAATTGCGTCACTCGTGACACTTGTTAAATAGTGAACATCGCCCTGTCAAGAC
>CAYNWJ010000304.1:0-5493 GCA_964400815.1 uncultured bacterium | reverse complement strand
GGAGTTCCTCGGGTTCGTATGGCGAGTTCGAGCCCACAAGCCACACCGAGAGTATTGAACCGGGCACGGCGTGGTACGAGCGGACCTGCACGGTTCCGGGTGATGCCGCCGCCGGTGACTATGCCGTGGCCTGGTATCTTCTTGAGACCGACAACTCGGTGATCGAGGAGAGCGGGTATGTGGATGCTTCGGTGAAGGTGGCGTCGTCATCGTCCGGCGGTGGTTCCGGCGACATCCCCGCCGAACTCAGCTTCGTTACCATCCCTGAAGTCACCGATCCCTACAAAATGGATTCGAGCTTCTCGGTCACTCTCTCCTCCTATGAGATGAGCACGACGGAGGTGACGAATGCCCAGTATGCGCAGTATCTGACCGAGGCGTTGGCGTCGGGTGACATCACTGCCACCAGCTCTTCCGTAAAAGGTGCGACCGGCGACTGGAGCGGTGAGGAGTATCTCGACCTGGATGATTCCGACTATCAGATCAGTTACAGCGGCGGCGCGTTCACCGTTGATTCGGGCACGGAGAACCGCCCGGTGGTGGAGGTGACGTGGTACGGCGCAAAATCGTTTGCGCTATATTACGGCCTCGACCTGCCGACAGAGGCGGAGTGGCAGTATGCGGCCAGCGGCGGTATGAACTATGAGTACGGCACTGACGACGGGACCATCAGCAGTTCGAAGGCGAATTATAATTACAACGTGGGCCATACGACGGATGTTGGCAGCTATCCCGCGAACCCGTTCGGCCTGTATGACATGGCGGGCAATGTATGGGAGTGGTGTCATGACTGGTACGGGAGCTACCCGGGCGGCACCGAGAACAACTACACGGGTGAGCACTCCGGCTCCTACCGTGTCCTACGCGGCGGTTATTGGGCCTCGATGCCGGCAGCTGTCAGGTTGTCTACCGCGGCTACTACCTTCCCGGCGGCAGTAACATCTACATAGGGTTTCGCGTTGTGCGCCGTTCATCCCCACTGCATTATTGAGCACTTGAGTCTTGATGCTTGTTTCTTGATAGGGGGGAGTGCAGAGGGGGTGTCCCCCTCTGCCGCAGGCGGAAAATTTTTTGGAGGTGTTGTGAAGGATGAGCTGCCGATCATCCAGAAGACTTTCGATATGCTGGTGTGGCTGATTCCGAAGATCGACCAGTTTCCCCGCAAGCAGAAGTTTTTGCTTGGCGAGCGGATCGAACGAACAGCGCTGGATTTCCTGGCGCTTCTGCAGAAGGCGAAATTCGAGACGAAGCGCAAGAAATCGACGCTTATGGACGCCCATGTGACGTTTGAACACTTCAAGACGCTGGTGCGCCTGTCGGTGGCCCTGCATCTCATAACGACCAGGCACTACGAGTATCTTTCAAAATATATCGTCGAGATCGGCAAGATGCTCGGCGGGTGGATGAAGAGCAAAGATATGAACCGTGATTCCCATGATGAAAGGATTGACAGGATTGATAATCGAGGTTCATCCTGTAATCCTGATAATCCTGGTTCAAGCATTTGAAAACGATGAAAACCTTCAAAAACCTGTATCCGCACATCGCAACGTTTGAGAACGTGTATTCCGCCTACCTGAAAGCCCGGAAGAGCAAGCGGTACCGGGATTATACGCTCGCGTTCACTGATTCCGTCGAGGATGAGCTCTGGTCGATCATCGATGACCTGCGGAATAACGCTTACATGCCCGGCGACTATCATACTTTCATGATCTATGAGCCGAAGGAGCGCCTTATCTGCGCCGCACCCTTCCGTGACCGTGTTGTGCATCACGCGCTCTGTAATGTCATCGAGCCGCTGTTCGACAGGACGTTCATTCATGACAGTTACGCCTGCCGCACGGGCAAGGGCACGCACCGGGCGATATTCCGGGCGTGGGAATTCATGCGTAAGAACAGGTATGTCCTGAAATGCGATGTCAGGAAGTATTTCCCCTCCATCGATCACGACGTACTGAAATCGATCATCAGGAGGAAAATCCGCTGCCGTGATACCCTTCATCTCATCGAAACGATCATTGACCACGGGAACACGATATCTGATATGCCGGGCCGCGGCCTTCCCATCGGCAACCTGACATCGCAGTTTTTTGCGAACCTGTACCTGAACGAGCTTGATTATTATGTCAAACAGCATCTGGGCAGCCGCTTCTATCTGAGGTACATGGATGATTTTCTGCTGTTCCATGATGATAAAGCGTTCCTGCATGAGGCCAGGGCGGATATCCGTGCGTTTCTTTCCTCGCTCAATCTTGAACTCAAACCGGGCAAAAGCGAGATATTCCCGGTGAAGAACGGATTTGAATTCCTCGGCTTTTATCATCGCCCCGACCGCGTCCGGGTGAAGAAAGAAGGTGTCAGGAGATTTCAACAGCGCTTGCGCGGCATGCGCTGGCGGTACTATCATGGGCTTGGCTCATTGGAGAAGATCGGTGAGTCGATCCGCTGCTGGTCCGCTCATGCGTCATACGCGGACAGCACGCGGTTGCGGCGGGATGTCCTCAGGGCGTTCGCCGTATGAGGGGAACGGGTGCCGAACGGCTCCAACCGTGTCAAACGCGGCGGTAATTGGAACAACAATGCCAACAACTGTCAAGTTGACAACCGCAACAACAACAATCCCGACAACAGTAACAACAACATAGGGTTTCGCGTTGTGCGCCGTTCATCCCAAAAACTTCATCCTGCCGGAATCCGCATGGATGGTGATTTAGTGGTTCAGTCATCGGCGTGCGGAGCGAGCGTATCTGAAATTTACACCCGTTTCCCGGGCTGAGTATTCGCCCGAATAGCGCATCATGAAACGCCGGGCTGGTAGGGTGGGGTATTCCCGAACGTCCGGCGTTTTATCTTTACATGATGAAGAGTAAGCGTATTCCTGTTCCCCTCGCGGGAACGAACACTCCCCGGTCAGACGGGGCTGGTAGGCGACCGCTCGAAGGTCCCGTCTGGCCATCTACACCGAGTCGTTCACGTCACCCATTTGATGGAGTCGCCCTTGGGTTCATACGAGCATTGATAACCTGTTCTTATGGAATTCCGAAGATGGGATGCAAGCTCGGAAAGTTCTTTTTCAATGGACTCATAGCATCTTGTAATGGCTTTTCTTACATTCTTTTGAGGTTTTTGGGTCATTGGTCCGCCGTATTCCCTGAAGCTTATATTAAGTTGTTTTTTTATTGACTCCCTATCATCTTCAAGTTTCTCGGCACGGTCATAATCGCCTTCGTCTATAGCTTTTTGAAATTCTTTCTCAATTTCTATCGCTTTCTGTTTAATTTCGTTCCTGTAGCTATCTTCAAGCTTGTCAACGTTTAGCTCAAAGCCCGTACTCAAGTCGTCATCATGGCTGACAGGATTACTATTTGAAAGTGATGGTTTTCCTTTTATGGTAAGATAAAGGTCGGATACATGAATTACTTCTCTTGGGCGTTGCAGAAGGAAATGAACACATGAGAAACCTATTTTATGTTTGAATGTTCGTTCAATACCTTGATAGCGGACCCTCCATGTGTCTCCTTCGTTGATAAACATGTATTGGCTTTCTTCAAGACTGGAAAGTACGGGCCGATCTTTCAGAAGCTCCGGGTGCTGCCGTTCAAATGAAATAACGTCCTCCTCGTCAAATTTCATCAGCGCATCGAGCATACTCTTCTGCGCATCTATAGCATAATTATTGTAAATAACTAACTTTTCATGTGTTATATATCCATGTTGCTTGTATTGTGGTGTTTGTGATGCTGGGTCTGGGATGATCCATTTACATCCCTGGATGTCGTATGCCCGCAACTCGTGTTGAAAAATGTATGAGGCCAGTTCTTCCGCACCCACATTCCATCGTTCCATGAGTGTTGATGCTTGTACCCATTGGGGAAGGCGTTTTTTTTCCTGCGATGAGGCAAGTTCATAATGATGAGTCATTGGCGGGCTCCGAAGAAGAAAGAGTGGATATAGAAAACGGCCTTAACCGCTTTTCAGCGACCAAACCGCGCATCACTATACAAATATGTTGTAACCGGTATCAATCTGTCAAGTTCAATCGAAATATCATCCGCCAACCTTGAATTGTACGATTTCGCCTTCGCCCTCCAGTATTCCACTCTTGCGCAACATGGCCTGCACAGCCGCTTCCATGGCGATACGGATCGGTTCGACACTTGCCCGCGCATACACAGCGGTCACGGACAGTGACGAGAGCTTGTGACCGAGGGCATAGGAGATTGTCAGGAGCGACGCCCCGGTTATCGCCATCCAGCTTCCGAGGGTGCGGCGGAGATCATGCATCCGCAGGTCCTCGATTTCGGATGCCTTCAATACCCGCTCCCAAGCCCGCTTCGGCTCTTGAAGATGGCCTGTTTTCGATTCGGAGGGGAAGACCCAGGGTGAATCAAGGGTTTCTTCCTTCCGCTTTTTGAGGATTTCCAGAGCGGCCTTGACGAGGGGTACGGTATAGGCCGTGGCGTTCTTGCTCTTTTCAGCGGGAATGTTCCAGACGCGCAGGTCGAGACTGATGTCCTTCCACGCCATGCTCAATACATTCGACTTCCGCGCCCCGGTGAAAAGCAGAAGCAAAATGAAATCGCGGTTCATTTCAGAAGGTTCCTCATTGACCGCCTCGAAGAAGACTGGAAGCTCAGATTCCTGTAAGAACCGCTCCCGGCTCGTCTCCCTGAACTTCTTCAATTTGAAACAAGGGTTTTCGCCCGCATAGCCCCATTCCCGTCCCTTCTCGTAGATCGTATTGAGCAATGCAAAGGCTCTGTTCGCCTGGTGCTTGCCGTTTTCCTCGCCCATTTGGGCATGAAGAGCTTGAACTTCCCGGCGGGTAATCGACGATATCCGGCGCTTGGCCCACGGTGTGAAGTACAACTGGAACATCCGCTCGTCATATTTCCAAGTCCGCTTGTGTTTTTTCGCATGCATTTCAAGAAAACGGTTGAACAGTTCCCCGAGGGTCATTTCGGCCTTGATGTTTCGCCGCTCTTCCGCAGGATTTTTGCCGGAGCCGATCTTGGCGTTGAATTCGGATGCTCGCTTTCGCGCCTGTTCGGGGAAAACGGCGGGATAGTGTCCGAGAGAGATATACTCGGCCTTTCCATCGATTCTGCGATACAGATAGAAGGTCTTTGTGCCGGAGGGGTGGACGCGCAGGATCAGACCGGGTGTTCCGGTGTCATAATACTGCTTGTATCCCTTCTCGGGATGGGGGAGGGATTCGATATTTTTTTTGGTGAAATTGACTCGATTTGCGACCGACTCACTTTTCATCTGTCATACTCCCATCATACGCCTGTCATACGCCTGTCATACGGAAGAGAGCAAAAAAAAGAGACAACGATAATAATCAATCGTTGTCTAATATATTGTTAGTACGCTGTATTGTCAAGACTTATATTAAACTATAAACAAAGAGCAAAATCAGTCAAAATCAATGTTCCACTCACTTGTAATGAGCAAGTCGGGGGTTCGAATCCCTCCATCGGCTCCAATAAA
>CAYNWJ010000303.1:0-5496 GCA_964400815.1 uncultured bacterium | reverse complement strand
GAGTCCCCGGCATCGGGCGGCAATGCTGATGACGGCGTGTTCATCAAAACCTTCGTGGACAAGACCGACCCCTATGTGGGTGAACAGATCACGCTCACCTTCGAACTCTATTACCGCCTTTCCATCCTGACCGATCCGGAATATTCCCAGCCGACAACCATGGGGTTCTGGTCGGTCACCCTCCCGGAAATTTCGCCGACGACCAAGATCATCAACAACAACATATACCGTTACAACGCCGTCAAGACGGCACTCTTCCCCACCACATCGGGCGATCTGACCATCGGAAAGGCTTCACTCAGATACAGCTACGGCGGCTTCTTTTCACCCGTCCGATCACGGGTGCTTCAGACGGACCCCATAGTTATAGCAGCGAAACCCCTGCCTGAACAGGGAAAGCCGGCCGATTTCACAGGTGCTGTCGGAACATTCGAACTTACCGCTTCGCCCGACAAAACGCAGCTCCAGGTCGGCGAGGTCGTCACCATACACCTGACCGTTGCAGGCACCGGCAATCTCGACCTCATCACCTCACTCGGCGAACCGGATTTCAGCGCCTTCAAGACCTATGATCCCAAGGTTGCGGAAACAATCCATAATTCCGGATTCACCGTCGGCGGCTCCAAGACATGGGACTACGTGCTCGTTCCACGTTATCAGGGGAACATCACCCTTGAGCCCTTCTCCTTCACGTTCTTCGATCCCGAACGTGAAGCCTACACGCGCCTTCTGACGGAACCGATCGAGCTGACGGTCATTCCCGGCGACGAATCGACGTTCACCGAAACCACACGGGGCATGTCGCGCCGCGCCGTTGAAAATCTCGCGACGGACATCAGGTATATCAAATCTGACAAGAATACGCTTGTGAGCCGGGGAAGGAAGGTCCACGCCAATCCCGTCTTCTATTCCCTGTATCTCATCCCGCTCGCGGTGTTCACTGCGGCTGTCATCGTCAAGCGACGCCGCGACGCCATCAGGACGGACACCGGGCTCCGACGCAGGATCAATGCCTGGAAGATATCGCGCGCCAATCTGGAAAACGCCCGCAGCCATCTCGGCGCCGGCGACCGACGCGCTTTCTGCGGAAGCATCGATGCAGCGCTCACCGGGTTCATCGGTGACATGCTCAATCTCGACACGGGATCGAAAACGGCAGCCCAGCTGGAGGAAATCCTCAGGAACAAAGGCATCGAACCCGGACTTTCTGAACAGGTGAGGAAAACGAGCGAGATGTGCGATTTCGTGAGGTTTTCATCTACCGAGCCCGACATGAATATCAAAGAGAATATTCTTGATGAGACTGAACACATGCTCGAAACACTCCGGGAGGCTCTGTGAAAACGGCCGGCATCGCGTTGATCATCCTTCTCATGACATGTCTTCCCCTGTCCCGTTCTTCGGCCCAACCGGCCCCTGAAACCGGACAGGACTACGCCCGTCAGTACAACGAAGCGAACGCGCTCTATGGCGAAGGCAGGTTCGATGAAGCTCTTTCGCATTATGAATCGCTCATGGAAAGCGGCATCGAAAACCCCGACCTCTACTACAACGCATCGAACGCCGCCTATCGCACGAACGATCTGGGGAAGGCCATGCTCTATCTCGAACGGGCGGCTAACCTCGCACCATCAGACGAGGACATCGAAGCGAACCTCGCGTTCCTCAGGAGCATCCGGGAGGACCAGGAGCCGCCCGAAACCAATCCGGTGGCCGCTTTTCTTTCGGAAACATACGACAGAATCAACATCAACGAGGCCGCATGGTGGGCCGCATTGTCATTCGCCATTGCACTTTCCTGCGCAACCGCCGCTCTTTTCACGGCTTCGTGGAAACGGGTCGCGCTCTTTGCCCTGACAGGCGTTTTCGGATTTCTTTTCCTCCTCGCGGGCGGTGTGCAGCTGCACAAGCTGAACCGGGCCGCCTCCACGACGGAAGCGATCATCATGATCGACGAAGCTCCCGCCTATTCGGGCCCCGGTGAGGAGAACACCCACATTTTCACCATCCATGAGGGAATGAAGGTAGCCATCGACCGGTCGAGCGGCGAATGGAACCTCATACGTCTTCACAGCGGTGTGGGCGGATGGATTCGCGCATCGGCCATGGAAAAGATTTGAGACGCCTCACACCCCGCTTTCCACGTCCCGTTTTTCCAGAATCGTGTATGAGCTTTGAACGCAATCCCCCATGCGGCGCGTTTCCCTCAATTGCCACACGACATCGATACCGGAACACGTGAAGAGTGGAATCCCCGCGCCAAGAACGACGGGGACAGTGGTGAGAACGAGCTCGTCGATACACCCGTCAGCGAGGAATGCCCCGGCGAGCCGTGATCCTCCGACAAGCCAGATTTTTTTCACGTTTTTTTCAGCAAGCCATTTCACGAACAATGCGGGACGCTCATTGGTGATTTCGGCGAATGCTCCCCCGGTGAGAGAATGCGAAAAGACATGGCAGGCTTTCCCCTCGTATGGCCATGCGCCGAAACCCAGTACCTGTTCATACGTTGTCCTTCCCATGACCAGGGCATCGATCCCATTATAGAATTCCTCATATTCTCCGGACCCTTCATTGTCCACTCCTTCCAGCCAGTCGACGTTTCCGTCGCTCCGTGCGATGTATCCGTCGAGAGAAGCGGCTGCATAATACACGATATGCGGTCTCGTCATACCTTCACTACCTCCGCCTTTTGCACGTGGGCCTTGTTTATGCAAACAAGCTGAAAAAGAGAGGAGCCGGCCATCGGCTCCTCTCTTACATCCCCTCAATCCGGCCGCCGGGGTGTGAACGGCCGGAGCAGTGTCAACGACTCGGCCGTCCCCTGTCATTCGGGCCGCGATCTGAATCGTCGTCCGGCCTCCGCCGTGAACGCTCCTCCCGTATCAGGAGTATGAGATCTTCCTTGAGCTTGTCGTTGAATATCAATAACTTGATATACTGCCTGTCGTCCAGGATGTTCTCCGCTTTTTTGAGAAAATCCTTTCTCTCCTTTTCGATCTCGTCCTCGTATGTACCCAGCCTGTCGAGCTCACGGCGCAGTTCAGCCACGGGAACACTCTCGTCTTCGGCCCGCTTGGCGATCTCCCGTGTCAGCTCCCGATGCTCGTGATAGATCTTGTTCCGGTTGTTCATATATGCCAGATACACGGGAAAGAACTCAGTGGCCGTCTTTTCCTCGAGATCGAGATGCTCGACCAGACGCGACAGGATCATGAGACGGGCTTTGAGGCTGTAACGGGAATTTGGCATGTTCTCGCTTTTTTCCGCCTCCCTGACGACATAGTCCGGAATGGGCGGACGCTGCGCATACATGTGATGCAGGCACCGCTCCCGCTCGTCCTGCTCCGCTTGATACCCGGCATTGTCAGTATCGTAACCGTGGAACCGCCCAACGGCAACTCCGATCACGACCATCGGGCACGCGGTGTAATGGACAGCTGATTGAAGCTGACCGCCCCTTTCAACAATTGAAGCTCCCTCCATCGTCTTTGCATCGGCGCTTTCCACGCCTGACAAAAACCCGGACAGGAACATGAGAATACATGCGAAGACACCCCGTTTCATCGCAATCTCCCTACCTTTCCAAGGATGTTAATACCAATTCGAAATCAGAGTCGTCCATAACCTCCACAACATCCTCGATCATCAGATTCCCATAATCGCTGGACATGAGCGTGGTGACCAGGACATCGTCCTCCACATCGCCGACAACATCATACATGGAATCGACATCATACATGTCGAGATCCTCCGGCTCGATCAGGGAATGGATCCCGTAATCCGTATCCTCCATGGCATAGCGTACAGCCGAAGGTCCCGTTCCTCCGCCGTCAAGGAAAACGAACATTCCCGCGGAAACGACCGTGAGAAGAACCGCCGCGGCGGTGAATATACGCGCGGCCGAACGACGTTCGCGTTTCCTTGTTTCGATCTTTGCGGTGACGGAAGCCATATAGGCGTCGGGGTTCACCGTGGCCTGCTCCCCGAGAATCCCCGTCGACATGTCGAGCATGTCCTTCAGGAACAGATATTCGTTCCTGCACACCTCGCAGCCGTCAATATGCCGTTTCACCGAAACAGCATCATCGTGTTCGATCTCGCCCTCCGCATAAAAGGGAAGGAGATCGCGTATCTCGTTGCATTTCATGGCAGATCACCTCATTAACAGTATAGAAATAATGCTGTCCTTTCCTTGTGATTCGTATTCCATGTCACGGTCTTCGTGGCGACGTCCGTTGTTCCGGGCGGTCATTGTCATGGAAAAGCGGCGCTCACAACGCATCCCCGTATTCTTCGAGAAAATGTCTCAGTTTTCTGACCGCCTGAAAATAGGAAGCCTTTATCGCGCCTTCGGTTACCCCCAGTATCGAAGCGATCTCCTCGTGTTTGAGACCCTCCGACTGTTTCATTACAAACACCGTCCGCTGCCGCTCGGGAAGACGTTCCATCGCCTCTTTCAGTGCAGCCCTGAATTCCTTTCTTTCCAGTCTCACGAACGGGTCCGGCTCATCGGCTTCGAATTCCCATGTCTCCTCGCCGCTGTCCGAGGAGACGAAGTGAACGATCTTCCTCCGCCGGACATGACTGACACTGAGATTGTGAACTATACGGTATAACCAAGTATAAAACTTCGCGTCCTGACGGAATTTTTTCAGATTGAAATACGCCTTCACGAATGCTTCCTGGGAAATATCCACCGCCTCGTCACGGTCGCCCACGATGGACCAGGCAAGCCGAATGATACGCTCACGATACCGGTTCACGAGCTCGGAAAAAGCGCTTTCATCCCCCGCCTTGAAACGGCTGACCAGTTCTGTGTCGGTCACGTTTCCCGTTTCCTTCCCGTCTTTTTCGATGTAAGCTGATAATTGCATCGCCGCTGACCCGGTCCGGTCGTTTTTCCGCTTCCTGTTCATTCGACGCATCGACGGATAAAACGTTTAATGGAATGGGGAGATGGTTTCGGGCATGAAACTGTCTTCCGGCCGCGATGCTGACCGGTGCCGTTCTTCAGGAGGATTGAACCAGGCCGCTCATGCATGAATCGATTCGCATCACGTTCATCGACGGACCGGATCGCATCGGGCTGTCGATCAGCGGATGCTCTGGTCCTTTTCGAGAACGCTGATGAAGACACGGACGAGATCGGGATCGAATTGACGGCCCGCAAGGCGCATGATCTCGAGGATCGCCTCTTTGATCGACATGCGTTTCTTGTACGAATTCGGGGCCCGCATCACGGAGAAGGATTCGGCGAGATTGATGATACGGGCGCCAAGCGGGATGTCCTCGCCGGCCTTTTTGAACGGGTATCCGGTGCCGTCCCAGGCCTCGTGATGATAGAGGATGTTCGGCACGACGCCTTTCCAGAGGGTGATCGGCTCGATGAGCTTGGCGCCCTTGAGCGGATGCTGTCGGATGAAATCCTTTTCACGGTCGCTGAGGTTACGCTTGTTGAACAGGATGCACGGCATGTCGAGCTTGCCGATGTCA
>CAYNWJ010000302.1:0-5498 GCA_964400815.1 uncultured bacterium | reverse complement strand
CAGTCCTTCGCCCCCGATCATGTCTGCATCATCACACCCGAGCGTCTGGGACTCTGTGGAGCGTATAACTGGCTCGATGGCCGCGCGGCATACGAGATCGACGAGACGGGGCCGAACCAGCCGGTGGGGAAGGGGCGCTGCCTGGACCCGGAAAAGGGGATATGGGAAGGCGTCAACGACTATGTCTTCTCGAACAGCCACAAGACCATCGAATCCTTCGCCATGTATTCCATCATGGACCGTCCCATGACCAGTTGCGGCTGTTTCGAGGTCATCTGCGCCTATCTGCCTGAATGCAACGGTGTCATGGCGGTCAACCGTGAATACCTGGGGCAGACACCGGTGGGCATGACCTTTTCCACCCTCGCCGGAAACGTGGGCGGCGGCCACCAGACACCGGGATTCATGGGCATGGGGAAACGCTTCCTGGTATCCAGAAAATTTCTCGCGGCCGAGGGCGGCCTGAAGCGGCTCGTGTGGATGCCCTCCGATCTCAGGAAGGCCCTGGAGCCGGAATTGCGGGCGCGTTTCGAAGAGGAGGGCGCACCCGAATTGCTCGACATGATGCCGGACGAGTCTGTGACCTCAGATGTGGGCGAACTGCGCGCATACCTCGAGAAAAATGGCCATCCCGTCCTCGACATGGACGACATGGCCTCCTTCGCGGGCGGCGACGGCGACGGGACCACGGCATCGGAACCTGCCGAAACACAACCGCCGGAGACCGGGGAAACGTCCGAAGAGGAACCTGCCGCTTCACCTGCCGGAGCGATCACCGCGGAACAGATCGAACAATTGAAGAAAGACATTGCCGGGTCACTCAGAGAGGAGCTTCGCGGGGAGATCACACGCGAGGTGGTGCGTGACATCATCGGAAACCTGAGCAGGCGCTTTCTCGGCGAAGAGATGGGACATCCAAAAGACGCTGATACGGATGAAACAGCCCCGGCCGCGTCCCCTGAAACGCCGGAGGTCACCGCGCCCCCCGCGAAGGAGCGCATCGCCGCCATCGGGTCGCTCGATATCCCCCGTGAAACCACGGCTACCCCCGTCTGGTCGGTTACCCTCGGAAACGAACCGGCCGAACAGGTGACTGTCGGCGGCGAGTCATGCATGCCGTTCCACCTGTGGGAGGGAGACATGCCGCACCGGCCGCGTATCGCCCTGGAGGTCTTCGACAGGGTGAGCGGGAAATATCCCGAAGCGCTCCGTAACGTGTATGGCGATCTGCTCGACGATCACGCCCGAATGGCGCGCGCATGTGTGGATGAATACGGGGCCGACCTGATCAGCGTGCGACTCGACGGCACCCATCCCGACAGGGGCGGTCTTTCATCCGACCGTGCGATAGAGGTCGTGCGTATGGTTCGCGAATCGGTTGATGTTCCCCTCATCATCACCGGACACACCCATTTCGATACCCACAATGAAATCATGAAGGCTGTGGCACAGGCCTTCGACGGGGAAAACTTCCTGCTCAACTGGGTGGAGCAGGATAATTACCGAACCATCGCCGGAGCGGCTCTCGCCTACGGGCATTCGCTCGTGGCCCAGAGCCCCATCGACGTGAACATCGCCAAACAGCTCAATATCCTTCTCACCTCCATGGATTTTCCCCGTGAGCGCATCGTGATGGACCCCATGACGGGAGCCACGGGTTACGGCATCGAATATACCTATTCGGTAATGGAGCGCATCCGTCAGAACGCCCTGAAGGGCGACGACATTCTCGGCGGCCCCATGATCGTGGCGCCCGGACAGGAGTGCGCGCGCATAAAGGAAGCCAGGGCGCCCGAATCCGATTTCCCCGCCTGGGGAGACCGTCACCGGCGCATCGCCATGTGGGAATATACCACGGCTGTCAATCTCCTGTATGCGGGGGCCGGCATCCTGATCATGTATCACCCGGAAGCCGCCCGGCATCTCGGACGTATGCTGCCGTCGCTCATGGATGAACGGGCTCCGGCCTGATGCCGGGCGAAACCTCTTCGGGACGGGGCGCACGGCACCGTCTGACCATGGAACACAAACGATTGAGAGTATCATGGCACTGACCGGATTGAAAATAAACAAACTGCTGCACGGCACGAATTGCGGGGACTGCGGTTCGAACACCTGCCTGGCATTCGCCATCAAGCTGGCGGCCAAGAAGGCCGATCTTTCCGACTGTCCCCACGCTTCCGATGAGGCGAAGGAAGTTCTGGGCGCGGCTTCCGAACCGCCTGTTAAGGAACTGCGGCTCGATGAGGCCGGAAATGTGAAAACCGGCGGGGAGACCTGCCTCTACCGCCACGAGAAGACGTTTGTGAACCAGACTGTCCTGGCGGTGAATATCGACGACACCTTGGACGACGCTGCCATCGACGACATCGTCCGGCGCGTGGCGGGCTACGTCCTCGAGCGCGTGGGCGAGGAACTGCGCATCGAGATGATCGCCGTAACCGGATCATCGGGCGTTCCCGGCCGTTTCCGGGATGTTGTGTCCCGCGTGGCCGATGCCTCCGGACGCTCCCTGATACTGCGAAGCCCGGATTCCGCCATGCTGGAGGCTGGGGCCGCCGGGGCGCCTCCGGGAAGCATTCTCGCTCCCGGGGACATGGACTCTCCCGACCGTCTCCGGGAAATCGCCGTAAAACACGGGCTCAACCTGTCCCTGACCGCGCCTGATCTGGACGGCCTCATTGCACGTTCCGCCGGCATGCGCGATGCGGGTTTCGACAGGATTCTGCTCGAGCTTCCCGCCCTCTCCCCCGCTGAGGAGTTCCAGCTGAACAGCATCGCACGTCGCGCGGCCCTGAACGAAGGATTCAAGCCCCTGGGGTTTCCCTTTATCAGCTTCCTGGAGGACGGGGACATGTTCGACATACAGGCAGCGGCGGTGACAGAGATATCCAAATACGGCGGCGTGTGTGTCCTGCCCTTTTTCGATCCGGCCTGTTTCGCTCCTCTCATGACGCTCCGGCAGAACATTTACACCGACCCCCAGAAACCCATACAGGTGGAACCGGGACTCTATGAGGTCGGCGAGCCGGGTGAGGACTCTCCGGTCTTCGTCACCACGAACTTTTCCCTGACCTATTTCATCGTATCCGGAGAACTGGAAAACGCCGGCATAAGCGCATGGCTCCTGGTTCCCGAGTGCGAGGGGATGAGCGTGCTCACCGCCTGGGCGGCCGGCAAGTTCTCCGGCGCCACGATCGGTGCGTTCGCCCGCGAACTTGGCATCGACGACAAGCTGTCCGCACGTGATATCGTCATCCCCGGCTATGTGGCCCAGATCAGCGGGGAACTCGAGGAGGAACTTCCCGGCTGGCATGTCATCGTCGGTCCACCGGAAGCGGCCGACCTCGAACAGTTCCTGAAACAGTTCCTCGAGACCGCCTGAGGAACAACCATGCCGCGCGTCCATATCACATCGTTCGACCGCACCATGGAGGCGGAGCCCGGCTCGTGCCTGCTCGATGTCCTCAGAAAAACCGGTATCGGCATCGAAACACCGTGCGGGGGACAGGGAACCTGTGGCAGATGCCGGGTGCGGGTGGTTTCCGGTTCAGTGAGCTTCGAGGAACGTGGTGTGCTCGACCGTGCGGCTGTGGCTGCGGGCTGGGTTCTCGCATGCCGCGCCCGCCTGACTGGGGAGGACATCGATCTTGAGTTTCCCCATTCCGATGAATCGACCCTGGACACCGGTATCGAGATTCCCCCGGACGAACGCGTCACCCCCCATCTGCTCGACCCCGCAGATACACCTTCGCCGGTCGTCGCATCAGCCGATGCGACCGTTCCCCTCCCGGCGGCCGGCGACGGGTTTTCCGATACCGACCGATTCCGGAATGTTCTGCGGCCGCTGGTCGGAGAGGACGATTTCACCATCGCACTTGGAGCGCTCAGGAGCCTGCCCGCATCGATTCGCTGTGAAAGCGGACGGGTGAACGTTTCATGGACGGACATGTTCCGTCCGCCGCGGATTCTCACGGTCACCCCTGGAAAGAAACGACGCCCGCGCATCGGCGCCGCCGTGGACATCGGTACAACCACGGTGAGCGTACAACTGGTCGATCTCCGGTCGGCTGCCATACTCGGATCGGCTTCGGGCGGCAACGGCCAGATCACCTGCGGAGCGGATGTCATCGGCAGGATCAACTATGCGCGCAGACCGGGCGGTCTCGATGAGCTGCGCCGGCTTGTGGTGGAAACCGTCAACCGCCTGATGGATGCGGCGGCGCATGCCGCTTCGATCGATCCCGGCGTAATTTCAGCCGCTTCCGTGGCAGGCAACACCACCATGATGCACCTTCTTCTCGGAGTCGATCCCGAGCATCTGCGTCTGGAGCCCTATGTACCGGCGTTCAGGGATATCACCCCCTTCGACGCCGGCGATGTTGGATTCTGCATTGACCCTGATGCTCCCGTCATCTTTGCTCCCGCGGTGGCCAGTTATGTGGGCGGCGATATCATCAGCGGCCTCACATGCTCGGATTTCCACGAAAAAGAGGACATGATCGGCATGTTTCTCGATGTGGGAACGAATGGCGAGCTTGTGCTGGGGAATCGTGATTTTCTCATGTGCTGCGCCTGTTCGGCGGGACCCGCATTCGAGGGCGGCGGTATCGGGTGCGGCACGCGGGCCGTTCCGGGAGCGGTCAGCCGTGTGACAATCGAGCCCGCTTCAGGAAAGCCACGTGTCGGGACCATCGGCGGCATCCCGCCCATCGGCATCTGCGGCACAGGTGTCATTTCCCTCATCGCCACCCTCTTCGAAACGGGATGGATCGACCGGCGGGGCAGGTTCGACAGGAGCCGGGAATCGGCGCACATCGAAATTACGGGCCGCCGCGCCTCCTTTATTCTCGTTCCCGCGGAGGAAAGCGGAACAGGCGGAGACCTGAGAATCACCGAGACCGATATCGAGTCGGTGCTTCGTGCGAAGGCGGCCATCTACAGCGCCTCGGCTTTTCTTCTCGAACAGGTGGGCCTCTCCATCGACGATATCGGCGCTTTTCATCTGGCCGGAGGATTCGGCCGCGTTCTGGACATCGAACAGGCCATCACCATCGGTCTTCTGCCCGATCTGCCCCGCGACAGGTTCCGATACCTGGGAAACACTTCGCTCGAAGGGGCGGCCTTGGCCCTCGTTTCCCGTCCGCATCGTGACATGGCGGGAGAGCTGGCCGCCCGTATCACCTCAATCGACATAAACACCGCCCCGGACTATATGACCCAGTACACCGGGGCCATGTTCCTTCCGCATACCGACCCTGGCCTCTTTCCCTCTGTGGCCGGAAGAATCCCCTCACCCTGAGATCGCGCATCTCTCCTCGCGCACCGTTCGGACGACGCCTTTTCTTCATCGTGAGAATGGAAGTGTCAGGAGCGGGATGGAAGAACGGCTTTTTCAACGATTACTGTCAATGGTGTCCGGTTAATCGATTGTACCAAGCACTCAGTCAAGTCCCATTTTTTCTGTAAAAACCATCTCATGATCGCACTCAGGTCGT
>CAYNWJ010000301.1:0-5515 GCA_964400815.1 uncultured bacterium | reverse complement strand
GTCAGGCCCTTCGGTTTCAAAGACATTCTCTCCCGTCGCCGCTCCACCGGACATCAACACGGCGAGAAGAAACACGAATAAAGGCCCGACACGATGCCGCATGTTCCCGATCCTCCATTCACAGATTATGGACTCGCCGCAAAACGGCGCGCTCAAACCGTCACTGTCTCCGGCAGCCCGTCCCACGGGTAAAACGCGTGCCGGACGGTTTCGGGAGTCACCGTAACCACCCTGAGCCCGGCATGGTCGTCGAATGAATTGCACAGGGCGTTGGTGTTTATGAGCGCCACGCCGCGGTAGTCGTTCTCCGGTATGGTGGTGTGCCGGTGTCCCGAGAAGACGGCGGCGACACCGTGATCCGCGAAAAGATCGAGATACAACCGGCGGTCTGCCTTCGTGATCGAGTGGTAGCCGTCGGGCTCGTCTATGTCGTTGTCGAAAAAAGGATGGTGCATGAAGACTACCGGCGATCCTGTGGACGGTGCGCCGGCGAGTGATTCCCGGAGCCATGCCATCTGGGCGTCCGCCTCATCGCGGCATTCGGCGGCGAATTTCATGAGCGTGCTGTTGAGCACGATGAATCTGCGGCCGTAGAGCTCGAACGAATAGCGGTCAGGGCCGAAGGTCCCGCGGTAGAACGCCAGATTCTCCGGGCTCGGATTGCCCGTGAAATCGTGATTGCCGGAGACGTTGTAGTATGGTATTCCGGGCGAAAGAAGCCCCATGAGACGCTTGTATTCATCGATCTGACTCTCGTGGGCCGGAAGATTCGTCAGGTCTCCGCAGTTCACGACGAAGGCGGGGGACGGTTTCATGGCGTTGATCTGCCGCATCACGCGTTCGATCATACGGGTTTCGGCGGTGAAGTTGTTCCCGTCATCGCCCTGATCGATCATGCCGAGCTGGGTGTCCGCCATCTGGATGAAATGGAAGGATTCCGGTCCGCCGCAACCCGCCAGCGCCGCTCCCAGGGGGACGAGGGAAAGAAAGGTCCGGCGGTTCATGGCTGTTGTCATGGTCGCTTGTCCTGTTCGGGGTGAGTATCGTTCCGGGCGCGCATCCGCGCCGCTTGTATGGAATAATATACGCGTGAGGGATGAAAGGGACAATCGGTCATTGTTGAAAGCGGAAACCGCAACCAAGTTCTAACAAAGGCCGCGCCGGCTGCGTTTCAACCGCTGCCGTTTGTCTCCATCTCCTGGAATTCACGGAAGGAGGGCGCCGAGTCGGTCCGGATAAAAACAGACTTGCGTGGACTGAGATCATAGAGATACAGGAGATCTTCGAAGAGAACGGGCAGCAGGGTCGTCGAGGTTTCATCATCGAACGTCACGTGGAACCGGTAATGCTGTTTCCCCTTTCCGGGGCGGATTCTCCCGTTTCTGGACTCGATCATGGTCTCGGCTCCCGTCGTCCGGTCGATGGTGTAATACCGGTAGGTGATGCGTCCGGGATCGAAGATGACATCCACGGCGTTCAGGTCGTTTACATACCGCCAGGTCCCGAGGAGCCCGTGGGAGGTCGTGTCAGCCCTGACGAACGTGGTGGGGAAGGCCAGCACCGCGGTGGAATCGGTCACATCGTCGACGTACAGAAGCCCCGTCCCGGAGGAACCGTCGAGCTCTTTGCCGTACCGAATGAAATTGAAGCCGTCCATGCGCTGCATGTCATACCGGAACTGTCTGTATCCCCTCGCCTCGCCGCCGGTGCTGATCGCGGTCATGACGGAATCCCGAAAGACATAATAGAATCCCTTGTGCACCCAGGAGCCGATGATGGCCTCGCGGGTCAATTCGGTCTCGCCGGGCACACCGAGAACACGGGCCTCGAAGAACATGGGTCCCGCAAGGATCATCATCATAATCAAAAGTCGTTTCATAGGCTGTTCCGTGAAGCGGGCGCTGGTTACGGGAACATACTCATCGGAGGGTTCGCCGTCAAGGCCGGCCCGCACTTCCCTCATCCCCCCGGAAACGCAGATCCGCCGGCTCTTTGTTTCTTTTTCGTTCAATATCCATTCGTGATGAACCCCGCCATTGACACGAAGCGGGCGGACACCTATACTTCCAATGACATAGCGGCGTCCGTCATAAACCGTATCGGCACAATGCCACCGTAACATAAGCGAAACCCGCGATCCGCGGCAACCGCGTACCCGTTTGGCCGGATCGTCCATTCCGAAAGGACACGCATCATGCGCAGACGATCGTTTTTGAAAGGAACAGCAGCGGCGGGCATCGGCGGCGCCGCTTCGCTCTCCTGCACACAGGAACCACAGGCCCCGTCGCGACGGAAACTTTTCAGCTTCATCCAGTATTCCGATGTCCATGTCCAGCCCGAACGCGGGGCGAAGGAGGGGTTCCTCGCGGCAATCGCGAAGATGAACACGTCGGGGGCCGATTTCGCCATCGGCACGGGCGACCTCATCATGGACGCCCTGAACGTGGACGAGGAACGCGCTTTCATGCTCTATGACATGTATGACGAGTGCTGCGCCTCATTCGACATCCCCGTTCATCACGGCATCGGCAACCATGAGGTGTTCGGCATCTATGCCCCGGACAAGGCGCCGGAGAGCCATCCCGACTGGGGCAAGGAACTGTTCAAACGCAGGCTCGGCGACGGCGCCACCTGGAAGAGCTTCGACCACAAGGGCGTGCACTTCATTATGCTCGACACCGTGGGCATCGAGAAGAATCCCGACAAGCCCGGCCATCACTACATCGGCGAGATCGGCCGCGAGCAGATGGACTGGTTGGCTCGCGACCTGGCGGCCGTCCCCCCCGAAACTCCGGTCATCGCCGCCGGCCACATCCCTCTCTTCACCTGGTGGGAGCAGCTTTCCAACGGCCCCAACTTCCCGAGCGCGCGGGGCACGGTCATCACCGACGGCAGGGAGCTGTACGAGACCCTCAAAACGCGGCGGCTCTTCGCCTTCCTCGAGGGACACATCCACATCAACGAGCTGTATGTCTACCTGGGAAGCTCGTTCATCGATTCGGGCGCGGTCTCCGGCGGCTGGTGGAACGGCCCCCGTCTCGAGCATCCCGAGGGATTCACCCTGGTGCACGTCTTCGAGGACGGCATCGAGCACGAATACGTCACCTATGGCTGGGACGCCTCGAAATACACGCAGGCGTCACTCGACCGGACGGTGTTCCCGCTGGCGAACATACGGAACGCATGACCGGTCCCGTTTTTGTCTTCGCCAGCGAGGTAGGGCGCGCATGAACGAAAAACCTCATGCCATCGGTGTTGCGAAATCGTTCCTCTGGTTCGGCGTTCCCGCAACCGCTTTATACGGGGCAACGTTTCATGTCCTTCCCCGCCTTGTTGCCGTAATCGGCATGCATCCGCTGGCCGCCTGGTTTCTGAGCGGCGGTGTCGTTTTCGCGGGACTGTTCATCACGGCGGTGTGGATGGCCCGCCATGAGAGCGAACGGGGTGATCCTTGGAACCGGCTTCGACTCCGCCCGATGACAGCCGATGATTGGAAGGCCGCCCTTGGAGCCATCGTGGTATGCGGCGCTTTCATGGCGGTGTTCATGTCGGTTCTGGAAGGACTTTCCAACGCGGGGATTATCGGCTTGTACACCGGTTCTCCGGCCTTTCTGGAATTCGAGCGGCTCGGTCCGGGGGAGCGCCACCTGTTTCTGCTCTGGCCGCCCCTGTTCTTCTTCAATATCGCGGGCGAGGAACTTTTGTGGCGTGGATACATCCTGCCACACCAGGAAGTGCGGTTCGGAAGGCATGCATGGCTGGTCAATGGATTATTCTGGGGAATGTTCCACGCGGCATTCGGCTGGAAGATGATCGTACTGCTCGCACCCGTGCTGCTGATCCTTCCTTTCGTGGTTCAAAAGCGGGGAAACACCCTGGTGGGAATTGTAATTCACGGCTTCATCAACGCATCGGGATTCATCGCAACGACCGTTTTCGGTTTGTGACATATCGCAGCCATGCCGTCAATCGCCCGTAACCCTCGACTCAACCACTGCCGCCGGCCGTATCTCAGCCCGCTGTCAGTCCTCACTCCTCCAGCCCCAGAAACTCCAGCGTGCTCTCCAGCGTCCGGTTCACCACGGTGAAATTCTCCATGCCCAGCCGCTCCATGAACCCGAGCGCCAGGTCAAACCGCCCCATCTCGTGAAAGAGATGGCCGTCGGAATCCACCGACACGAGCGTCCCTTTCTCCTTCACACGCTCGAGCATCTCCATGAGCGCGTCCTCGTCGGCCTTGTCCATGCCGAGATAGGTGTTGTTGACCTCGAGGGCGGTGCCGGTCTCGCATGCCGCGTCGGTGACCGCGTCCATGTCCAGGGGAAAGTCCCGGTAGAAGGGGTGGGTGATGATCTTCACCTCCGGCAGGCGGCGCATGACCTCGACCACCGCGCGGGTGTTGCCCTTCACACCCTGCGAGCGCTCGAACAGGCCATAGTGATGCAGCCCCGCCAGGACGATCTCGTAGTCGAATCCCTCGTGGCGGGGAATGTCGATCCCGCCCCCATCGTCGAGGATGGTCGCCTCGATGCCCTTGAAGACCCGGATACCGTCGATCACCCCCGGCATGCGTCTGAGCATGACCGAGAAATGGGGGCGGGGCGTCTCGTGCACCGGCCCGTGATCGGTGAGGGCGAATCCTCTGAGGCCGCGCTTCCCGATGGCGGAGACGATCTCGAGGAGGGTGTGAAAACCGCAGGTGCTCTTGATTGAATGAACATGCAGATCTGTTTCGAACATGATACAACGATATCCTGAAATTATTTATATTCTTTCGAAGAAACAAAGATATGACATCTCTGCGAAATCCGCGTGAGCAACCGATGAAAATCCTGTTGCCGCTGGGTTAAAACACGGGATCATTCCCCGTCTTCATCGTCCACGGTATCGAAAATGTCCACCGTATCCGGGCGGACATAGTTGACCATGGCGTCGGCTATCATGGATTTCAGGTCGCCGATCTTCAGACGGTCCTGCTCCATGGAATCGCGGTGACGCACGGTGACGGTGTCATCCTCTGCGGTGTCCGAGTCAACGGTGATGCAGTAGGGGGTGCCCGCCTCGTCCATGCGGCGGTAGCGCCTGCCGATGGATCCGCCCTCGTCATAGAAGACGTTGAAGGATGTTTTGAGCTCCTCCTGGATCTCACGGGCCCGTTCCGGCATGCCGTCGCGCTTGACCAACGGGAATATGGCCGCCTTGACGGGCGCGACCAACGGCGAAATGCGCATGACCACGCGGGTCTCCTTCTCCAGTTCCTCTTCCTCGTAGGCATCGACGAGCACCTCGAGCATGGTGCGGTCCACGCCGGCGGAGGTCTCGATGATGAAGGGGAGGTAGCGCTCGTTGGCCTGCTGGTCGAAATAGCTCATGTCCTTGCCGGAATACTCGGTATGGCGCTTGAGATCGAAATCGGTGCGGTTGTGGACGCCCTCGAGCTCCGACCAGCCGAAGGGGAACTTGTACTGGATGTCGAAGGCCGCGCGGGCGTAGGCCTGGGCGACAAAGCCCATGT
>CAYNWJ010000300.1:0-5520 GCA_964400815.1 uncultured bacterium | reverse complement strand
CGGAGCGGAACAAGGTCTCGGAGCGCATTGCCGAATTCGTGCTGCCGATCGGCGCCACGGTCAACATGGACGGCACCGCCCTCTATCAGGTCGTTGCGGCTATCTTCATCGCCCAGATCTATCAGATACCCCTGGGGATTCCCGAGCTTTCGATCATGCTCCTCACCGCCACCATCGGTTCGATCGGAGCGGCGGCGATACCCCAGGCGGGGCTCGTGACACTCGTCGTGGTCCTGAGAAGCGTGGGACTGCCTGTGGAAGGCATCGGCGCGATTCTTTCCATCGACTGGTTCATCGACCGCTGCCGGACCACGGTCAATGTCTGGGGCGACGTGATCGGCTCCGCGGTGGTTGACCGTTTCGAGAACCATGATGAGGGTTGAAGGGCATCAGGCGGGGATGCATACGTGAAGGGAAGCGGTCACGGGCAGGGCTGAGACAAAAAGTTCGTGTGCGGTGCGGGACTTGGAGCGGGCACTGCGGCCTTCGAATGTCAACGATCACCCCAGGTCATGTCAAGCACATCCCCGGAAATGTTTCCGAGAACGCCCTCGACCCAGTCGAGCCATTCGAGTTCCTGCTCGAGGATATCGATTCTGCGTTTGTAAAGGACATAGACTATCAGGGGATAGGCATCCTTGTCGGCGGGCCATTCATCACGGAGCTCCGTGATGTGCTCGCGCACGGCGTCGGCGCGCCTGCGCACCTTGTCGGCGAGAAAAGCGGCGTTCGGCGAGGCGGCGACTGCAGTAACGAGATAGGCATCCAGATCGTTCTTCGACTGATAATCGAAGTTGAAATCCTCCTCGAGAAACCGCGCGAGCGCCTCCTCCCCCCCATTGGTGATGCTGTAGACTTTTTTGGGGGGACGGCCGCCGCTCTGCTCGTGGGTTTTCGAAACAAACCCCTGCTTCTCGAGCTTGTCGAGGGTTTTGTACAGTCCGGCACGGGAAAAATCCACCCATTCATCGGAGCGGCTCTTCCTGACATGGTTCAGGATTCTATAGCCATACCCGATTCCACGCTTGACATAGGAAAGAATGAGAGCCTCATTGAGGGTCATCTCTGCCTCCGGTTGGTTTCCGCGCCGCTTGGTCCGTATACCGGCTCAACAGGCGATCACATAATTATGGCGCGCCGACAACGAGATGCGCGACCGGACCGCCGTGGTCGAACGCGTTTATCGAACGTACAAGTATATCGACAAAGAGCTCATTCACTATGGTGGTGTTCCCCTTGACGGGTTTGAGCTGTCTGAAACCCCTGTCAGTTTCCACCCGCAGGTTGAAATGGTCGAAATTCGGTGTGATGGTATCGATGGTAAGCTTGAGTTTTTCGTTTTCGATGCGATCGATTCTCACGGCCACCGTATTGAGATTCCAATAGAAATCCTGTTCATCGTGCGCAACAAATCTGACACCGTTCTCGAATGCCGGGATTTTATCGAATCCGCCCTCCGAAACCAGGCTGAACTCGTCCTCCCAGACAAGGTGCGCCCGGTACAGGTCCTCCCAGGAAATCGACGATGTTCTCCCGCTGCTTCCAAGAATATTGTTCATGCGCCACATATAGAGATAACGGCAGCGGGGCAGCAGTTTTTCACGAACATTCACCACATCGGTGAAATCGCCCCTGATCGAAACGGGAGTTATGTCATGATAAAGATCATCGAGCATTATCTCCCTGAGTTCGAGCGCCGACTGGGGAATGTCGTCACGCAGGTAATAGGTGGCCTCGTGATAAGGATCGAACGCCACCCACTTGTGATATCCCCGCATGAAAACTTCGCAGATCGTGTTCGAAAGCGGTTGCCCGCTTTCATCGAGCTTGTGCATACCCATAAGACGGGCGGAATACCCGCATGAAAGGACGAGCTGACAGAAGAGGGCGGCATAATGCTCGCTCGTCCCCCCGATACCGTCGTTCTTGCGTTGGCGCGTGATCACAAAGGCCGAAGGGAAGGACTGATCGGGCGAAGGAGCCGTACCGCCGTCCAGAAAATCATACGTATATCTCAAAAGATTTATCATTTTTTCCATGTCGCTCAAATCGCGATTGATGATGGAATCGAGATCATGTTCGTTGTACAGGCGTTCGAGTGCGGCGACATCATTTTCATAATCGAACGGGAATGACGGAATGACCAGGGGAACGAACGCCATGAGGCTTACCTGCGCCGGATCCATTCCAGGCTTGTTGATCAGTTCTCCCGCCGCCTCCATGTCGGGCAGTAAAGACGGCTGTTCTCTGTCGAGCCGGCCGAAGTTGGTGAGACGTTCCTTGCGGGCGCTTTCGATGAGACTCCGGGGATGGAAGGGATCCGTTTCCGATTCCATGAAACGGCTTTCGGCGTTTTCCACCTTGTACGAGGCCTTGTCCAGCTTTTTAGGCTCTTTATTCACAGGTTCCCGCGTTTCACAGGCAAGAATTACGGGAATGAGACAGGCTGCAAAAATAACGATACGTTTCTTCACCACAAACTCCTCGAAGTCATTCAGGTTTGATGTATGCGCACACAAAAGGCAGGGATGCTCCGATGATTGGAGGAAGCCGTTGTCATGTGTCTTCACTATTGGTGAAACGGGAGCAGCAGAAGAATCGACAAACCACAATTCCATGCTTGACTAATCTTGATTGCTCTTGAATAATGAACCAGAAAAGCCGCATGAAGTCAAGAGAATTCTGGAAGCACCGAAAGGTTTTCAAAAAACTGTATCAATCTGAAATGTGATCTCACTTTTCGGTGACATCCGGTCGCTGTCGGTCACATCGATTTCGAGGGACGCGAAACGCCACCTCCCCACGAAACCCACCGAGGCGCCCCGTCCCCAGAGAGCCCCGGCCATGCCCCTCCCTGGGACGCTGTAATCGTAACGGTAATATCTTGCTCCGTACGCCGGAATATCGAAGATCGACGCCTGGAAACGGAATCGCAGCACACCATCCGTCCGCTCCGTGATCAGTTCCATGAACGGCCCATTCACCCCCTTATCGCCCGACCATGCTCCATGCAGGCTGACAGCGTCGAAAGGGAGATCGGAAACAGATTTTTTAATCTTTACCAGCATATTCCATCGTTTATTATCATCTCCGGCGTCATCGACAGCCCGCCCACCAATCCCCAAATCGAACCCACGGCCAAGATCCTGCCGAAAGAGCATCTTGAAACGCCGCCGCGATTCCGGCATGATCCCGTAATAGCGGCGGAACAGGCTTTTCGCCAGGTCCAGCGCGCAATCCAATCTCATCGAGCGGGAAAAGCGCACATCCACCGCGGCATACACGCCCTTTTCATTTTCGACCGAACCGAACGAGGAAAGAGCGCCCGACCTGAAGGCGCGGTAGCCTTTGCTGTAATACCGGGCGGCGAGGCCGGTCCGGACCCGGCCTCGCCGGGATTCGATCCCCGCCAGGCTGGCGTGTTCGCCGCCGTTCATGCGGGCGTGCTCGAAAAACAGTTCATCATCACCGGACCGGACCGAACCGTCCAGTGCAAGGTGTGTAAAACGTCCTCCGGCAGCGTCATGCATCGAAGCCTCACCACCGGCCGCCGTAAGGGGTGGATCGTAGGCCGAACGCATGGCTGTCGCTCCAAGACGCAGCCCGGTGCCGAAATGCGAATGGAGCCGTGCGGCAAGAACACGCTCCCCGAGGATTCCCCGATTGTTCGGAGAGTCGTGTATTCCCGATCTTCTGATGGTCACTGCGTTCCCGTCGTCATCGAGGGTCGCGTCGAGGTCCCGGCTGCTGAACATGATTTCCCCCCGCGCCCTTCCCATATCCGCGGAAATAAGCGCGCCCCTGAGATAAGCCGTTTCCTCGAAAAAGGTGTTCAGGCGGCGTTCCGTGGGCGATGTAGCGACATCTGTCCCTGCCGCATAGCTCCTGCCGTATCGTGACGCCACGAGCCCCTCGCCGAAAGAGGCGCGATAGTCACCGATCACGGCGCGATACCGCTTGTCCGCGCTCGCGATGGAAATGCCTCCTGATGCCAGGTCGAGCGCACGCGGCTCGTCCTCGTCACGCTCTCCGATGATCACGGCGTTGAATCGGTCTCCACGTGACACACCGATTCTGAACCGATATCCTCCCGCTTCCGGCGTTGTTTCACGGGGAGAAAACCGGTGGCCGGCCCGCAGGGTGAAGGTCGTTCGGGAATCATAACCGCCCTTGGACGCCGCTGTCAATTCGAGAAGAATGGTCTTTTGCAGAGCCGAAAGGCCGTCGAGCGCTCCGATCGTTTCTCCCGGTTCCCGCAGCGATCCCGGGCGGTCGAAAGCACGACGGACCGATTCTGCGGATTCGCGGGTGAACGCCGGCAGGTTCGTAATTTCGTCGACCGATGCTGTCGGCAGATGGAATCCCGGCGGAATGTCCGAAAGGAGATCGCCGATGTCAACGGATTCATCGAGGAAGGACTCGGCCGGATCAGCTGAACGTGCCGGTTCCCCGAAAAAGAGGATGAGAACGAGGCAGACCGCCGATGGAAGGAAATATTGCATGATATATCAGAATTCGCCCTCGCCGGTCCCGAACAATGGAGGAATGCGTCATGACTATTCGTTGGCCGGCGCCGGACTGTTCCGTTCCGTCCGGCCCATGACAGAAAATGCGCCGACCGGAACGAACCTGCCGTTCCGCACCTGAACTATTTCGACGGCGGTGTTGAGATGACGGTCCGGATCGATGGTGATGAGCGAGGAAAGGCCCCGGAACCCGCGGACGGATTCCAGCATCGATACGAGGGAAGCCGGAGTATCCGCGCCCAAGCCCAGGCAATGGATCAGGAGTCCGCATGCATCATATCCCCGCCTGGCAACGATCGAAGAAATCTGGGTGTTCCGGGCGGCGAAATCATCCACGAACCATTCCGAGCCGATATCACTGTCGTTCTGGGTCCCTGTCGAAACGAGATAGGCCCCCTCGGCAAGTTCTCCGAGGGAATAAATTGTTTCCCGGGTGCTCCAACCGGTGTCGCCCACGAGGGTGGTCACGATATGATAGTCATTGATCTGGCGCACGATATTCGCCGCGTCCTCGGGAAACGCAGAGAGCAGCAGACAGTCGATGGTATCCACGGGCTTGAGTTTCTGAGGGCTCAATTTCGGATCGGGAAGCACGATGACGGTATCGGCATAGGTCGTGCCGTAATCGAACACGAGCATGCTGTCCACCGAAGAATCGGCCTCCGGCGCCGCCGACCGTATGCGAAGGAGAATATCGTTGTAGTTGTACCTGTTCACGTTCGGTTCGAAAAACGTCGGCTCGATCAGCTCTCCCCCGAGCGCTCTGAACACGTCGCCGAAAGAGTTCGAAATGGTCTCCCCCCAGAAATCGTCGCTTGCGATTATCGCGGCATGATCGAACATGAGCCGATCACGCAGGAAACGGGCGAGCGCTTCTCCCTGGATCTCGGGCGTGAGGTTCAGCTGGAAAATCGTTGAGCCGAGATCGGGAAGTCCGATGTCAGGCGCAGTCGGCGCGAGAAAGGGTATGCTGAAAAGATCGGCGACAAGGCCG
>CAYNWJ010000299.1:0-5524 GCA_964400815.1 uncultured bacterium | reverse complement strand
ATCAGGGCAGGGACTACACAGTCAGCAAATACACGAGGGGCCGATCGCTGTCCATCGGCGTCGGCTGCAAGCTTTAGACATTCAAAACACCGTGGAGGTGATATATGAGCAGAACATGATGCGGGACAAAGGTCCCCGCATCAGGGAACCACCGAAACGAACAAGACATTCCATGTATCGCTTTCACACACATCACCACAACGCACCATTTTTTACGGAGGTTTGCATGAAACGTTGTTCCGTTCTCCTCATTCTCGCGCTGCTTGTTCCCACGGCGGCATTTTCGGCGGTCGTGAACGTCACCGACGCGTCGATCAACGCGGGTGAAACGGTCACCTGGACATCCGACAACACCTATGTGCTCGACAAGTTCGTATTTGTCGAGGACGGCGCCGTGCTGAACATCGAGGCCGGCACGGTCATCAAGGGCACGCCCGGCCAGGGCGAGAACGCCAGCGCCCTCATCATCAGCCGCGGCGGCAGGATCTTCGCCGAAGGCACCGCCACCAGGCCCATCATCTTCACCTCCGAAGCCGACGATGTCTCCAATCCCAATGACATTCCCTTCGGCACCAGCGGCCTCTGGGGCGGCGTAATCATCCTCGGCAGGGCCACCATCAACACCGCCGAGGGCGAGGGCAACATCGAGGGCATCCCCTCCAGCGAACCCCGCGGCATGTACGGCGGCGACGACGACCATGACAGCTCGGGCGTCTTCCGCTATGTCTCCATCCGCCACGGCGGCACGGACATCGGCGAGGCAAACGAGATCAACGGTCTCACCATGGGCGCGGTCGGCGACGGCACCACCATCGAGTACGTCGAGGTCTTCAACAACAACGACGACGGCTTCGAGTGGTTCGGCGGCACGGTCAACACCCGCAACCTCATCGCGGCCTTCTGCAAGGACGACTCCTTCGACTATGACGAGGGCTTCCGCGGCAAGGGACAGTTCTGGTTCACCATCCAGGGCGCCGACTACGGCAACCGCGGCGGCGAGCACGACGGCGGAACCACCCCCGAGGACGGCGCTCCCTATGCCATCCCGGTCATCTACAACGCCACCTACATCGGTTCCGGCATGGGTTCCGCCAACGCCGACAGCGACTATGCCCTCAAGATCCGCGACAACGCCGGCGGCATGTATTTCAACAGCATCTTCACCGACTTCGTCGGCATGGGCGTCGACGTGGAAGACCTCGACAGCGGCGAGGACAGCGCGGCGCGTCTGGCGGCCGGTGACCTCGTGATCGCCAACAACGTGTTCCACAACTTCGGCGCCGGCAGCGACTGGGCGGCCATCGGCAAGCAGGACAACATCGCCGCGCATCTCGAGGCCAATGCCAATGTCATCGCCGATCCCATGATCAAAAGCATCAGCCGCGATCAGGACGGCGGGCTCGATCCCCGTCCATCCGCCGGCGGCGCCGCATACGGCAATCTCGCCGACGCCCCCGCGAGTGACGGCTTCTTCGTCGAGACCTCCTACAAGGGCGCCTTCGGGGCCACCAACTGGGCCCTCGGATGGAGCTGCCTCGATCATTACGGTTTCTTCTCCGGTCCCGCCACCGGCGGCAGCGTCATCACCGTCACCGACGCCGACATCAACGCCGGCGACGTGGTCACCTGGACCTCCGACAACACCTATGTGCTGGACAAGTTCGTCTTCGTCGAGGACGGCGCCGTGCTGAACATCGAGGCCGGCACGGTCATCAAGGGTACGCCCGGCCAGGGTGAGAACGCCAGCGCCCTCATCGTCAGCCGCGGCGGCAGGATCTTCGCCGAAGGCACCGCGACCAACCCCATCATCTTCACCGCGGAAGCCGACGACATCGGCAATCCCTATGACATTCCCTTCGGCACCAGCGGCCTCTGGGGCGGCGTGCTGATTCTCGGCAGGGCCACCATCAACACCGCCGAGGGCGAGGGCAACATCGAGGGCATCCCCTCCAGCGAACCCCGCGGCATGTACGGCGGCGACGACGACCATGACAGCTCGGGCGTCTTCCGCTATGTCTCCATCCGCCACGGCGGCACGGACATCGGCGAGGCAAACGAGATCAACGGTCTCACCATGGGCGCGGTCGGCGACGGCACCACCATCGAGTACGTCGAGGTCTTCAACAACAACGACGACGGCTTCGAGTGGTTCGGCGGCACGGTCAACACCCGCAACCTCGTCGCGGCATTCTGCAAGGACGACTCCTTCGACTATGACGAGGGCTTCCGCGGCAAGGGCCAGTTCTGGTTCACCATCCAGGGCGCCGACTACGGCAACCGCGGCGGCGAGCATGACGGCGGCACCACCCCCGAGGACGGCGCTCCCTATGCCATCCCGGTCGTCTACAACGCCACCTACATCGGTTCCGGCATGGATTCCGCCAACGCCGACAGCGACTATGCCCTCAAGATCCGTGACAACGCAGGCGGCAAGTACTTCAACAGCATCTTCACCGACTTCGTCGGCATGGGCGTCGATGTGGAAGACCTCGACAGCGGCGAGGACAGCGCGGCGCGTCTGGCTGCCGGCGACCTCGTGATCGCCAACAACATCTTCCACAATTTCGGCGCCGGCAGCGACTGGGCGGCCATCGGCAAGCAGGAAAACATCGCCGCGCATCTCGAGGCCAACGCCAATGTCATCGCCAACCCGATGCTCAACGGCATCAGCCGCGCGCAGGACAACGGCCTCAATCCGGTCCCGGCGCCCGACGGTCCGGCGTTCGAAAACCTGGCCGGCATTCCTGATTTCGACGGTTTCTTCATCGCCACCAACTACAAGGGCGCCTTCGGCTATTCCAACTGGCTGGAAGGCTGGACCTGCA
The DNA here is from genome assembly GCA_964400815.1 of uncultured bacterium. Taxonomy (GTDB): domain Bacteria; phylum Latescibacterota; class Latescibacteria; order Latescibacterales; family Latescibacteraceae. The sequence goes on along the minus strand of CAYNWJ010000299.1, from coordinate 2,699 downwards.
TGTACGAATACGGCTTCCTGAAGGGCGGCACGGTCGATGTGGCGGATGACGGGGAAGCTCCCGCCGTCTTCGTGCTCGACCAGAACTTCCCGAACCCGTTCAACCCGACCACCGCCATCAGCTTCAGCATCACCGAAGCCGGCTCGGTCAGGCTCGCGGTCTATGACATCCTCGGCCGCAGGGTCGACACCCTTGTCGACGCCGCCATGGTCCCCGGAAACTATTCCGTGACCTGGAACGGCAGCGGATTCGCTTCCGGCACCTACTTCTACCGCCTCGAGACCGCCAACTCGGTCATGACGCGGAAGATGACGCTGATCAAGTAGTCTCAGCGATCAGTCACTGAATGAAACGAGCCGGTCGAAGGTCACTTCGGCCGGCTCGATTTTTGTCAGCGGAATCGGTTTCAGTCAAGTTTCTTGTGGCAGAACCACCAGTCGAAACAGTCATACTGCTTCGGCCGTTCTGCGGCGGAATCCATGTCCGTGGCCGGGGGCACGATCACCCGGTCGCCGATGAGCTCGTTCTCCGGCCAGCCCGCGGGCACGGCCACGCCCTTCGAATCGGATATCTGGAGCGCCCTGACCGAACGCACCACCTCGTCGATGTTCCTGCCGATCTCCTGCGGATAATACATGATAAGCCGGACCTTTCCTTCGGGATCGACGATGAACACGGCGCGGACAGTGTTCGTTCCCTTGCCGGGATGGAGCATGCCCAGTTTCATGGCGATGCTGTCATTGGCCGCCACGATGGGGAAGGTGATCTCCACGTCGAGGGTCTCCCCGATCCACTGGGCCCACTTGATGTGCGAGAACACCTGGTCCACGGACATGCCGATGAGCCTGCATCCGAGCTTCTCGAATTCCGGCTGCCTCTTCTGGAATGCCACGAACTCCGTGGTGCAGACCGGTGTGAAATCGGCCGGATGGCTGAAAAGCACGAACCAGGACCCCTTCAGGTCGCCCGGAATCTTCATGGGCCCCTGGGTGGTCTTGACATCGAGCCCGGGGAACGGATCACCGAGAAGCGGCATGTTGAAGGTCTTTTCTTCCATTGATTCCTCCCTTGATTGGCGGGTTGTTTCGATGATGATGACGGATAAGATGAAATGAAACAATCATACATTATCTGTGTTTGTATATTCCGCTGACACCGCCCCGGCGATGTCAGTGCTCATGCTGCGTGTCAGGCGATGTCGAAACGGTCGAGGTTCATGACCTTGTCCCACACCGCCACGAAATCGTTCACGAACTTCTCACGGGTGTCTTCGCATGCATAGACCTCCGACAGCGCCCTGAGCTGCGAGTTCGCGCCGAAGATGAGGTCCACACGGGTGGCGGTCCACATGAGCCCGCCCGTTTTGCGGTCGCGTCCTTCGAAGATGTCCCCGTCATCCGGGGACGGCTTCCACTCGATGCCCATGTCCAGCAGGTTCACGAAGAAGTCGTTCGTCAGGGTCTCCGGACGGCCGGTGAAGACGCCGTGCTTCGTCTGTCCGTGGTTGGCGTTCAGGACGCGCATGCCGCCGAGAAGGGCCGTCATCTCGGGAGCGGTCAGTGTCAGAAGCTGCGCCCTGTCGACCAGCAGATGCTCGGCCTCTATGCTGAATTTTTTCTTCTGGTAGTTGCGGAATCCGTCCGCGGCTGGTTCGAGCACCGCGAAGGCATCCACATCGGTCTGCTCCGGGGAGGCGTCCATGCGTCCCGGGCTGAAGGGGACCTCTATGTCATGGCCCGCGTTCCGTGCCGCATGCTCGACGGCGGCGCACCCGCCCAGGACGATCAGGTCGGCGAGGGAAACCTTTTTGCCGCCGTTGAAGTCGGACTGGATTTTTTCGAGCGCCGCGAGAACGGTCCCGAGCAGTGCCGGCTGATTGACCTCCCAGTCCTTCTGCGGCGCGAGACGGATGCGGGCACCGTTGGCGCCGCCGCGCTTGTCCGAGCCGCGGAAGGTGGACGCCGAGGCCCAGGCGGTCCCGACAAGCTGCGGGATCGACAGGCCCGAATCGAGGATGACGCCCTTGAGATCCGCGATGTCCCGCTCGTCGATGAGCTCGTGATCGACAGAGGGGACGGGATCCTGCCAGATAAGCTCCTCCGCGGGCACCTCCGGCCCCAGATAGCGTGAGCGCGGTCCCATGTCGCGGTGGGTCAGCTTGTACCACGCCCGTGCGAAGGCATCCGCGAATTCCCCGGGATTCTCCAGATAGCGCCGTGCGATCTTTTCATAGGCCGGATCGAAACGCAGGGAGAGGTCGGCCGTGGTCATCATGGGACGGTGCTTCTTCGAGGGATCGTGGGCGTCGACGACCATGTCCTCTTCATCCACGTCCCTGGCCAGCCACTGGTGCGCCCCTGCCGGGCTTTTTACCAGTTCCCACTCGTATTTGAACAGCATCTTCAGGTAGCCCATGTCCCATTTGGTCGGATGCGGTTTCCATGCGCCCTCGATACCGCTGCCGATGGTATCGCCGCCCTTGCCGCTGCCGAAAGTGCTCTTCCAGCCGAGTCCCTGCTGTTCGACGGGGGCGGCCTCGGGTTGCGGTCCGACATGGGACGGGTCACCCGCGCCGTGGCACTTGCCGAAGGTGTGGCCGCCTGCCACGAGGGCGACGGTCTCCTCGTCATTCATGGCCATGCGCGCGAAAGTCTCGCGGACATCGCGGCCGGAGGCGACCGGGTCGGGTTCTCCGTTCG
>CAYNWJ010000298.1:0-5548 GCA_964400815.1 uncultured bacterium | reverse complement strand
GCTCATGGTCATATCAATCATGTTTCTCGTGAACAATTTTCCCTTCAAGGAGCCGCTCGTCGATCAATACCGTGAAAGCGACCCCGGTCCCGTTCCCTATCAGGAGGTCATCGATTATGTTAACGACAACGGCGGTCTTGTCTTCTGGGCCCACCCCGAGGCCACCTATCAGCAGACCATCACGGCCGAACGCGGCAACCCATTCCTGAGCTTCATGCTGTCGATGGTGATAAAGAGCGGGCTGGAGGTTGTTACCGACCCCTATTACAATCTTCTGAACGATACCCATGACTACACGGGTTTCGCGCTCTTTTTCGCCGGGCACACCGTTGTGGGTAATCCCGGCGGAATGTGGGACAGCCTGCTTCTTCAGTTTTGCCGCGGGACACGGGAAAAACCGATGTTCGCCATTTCGGAAATCGACATGGAGGAGGGGACGGACCCCGAAACAGCAAGCGAATCCCAAACGGTCTTCCTGGTGCGGGAAAAGTCGAAACCGGAATATCTCGAGGCGCTCAGGCAGGGCCGCATGTACTGCTTCACCGTCGGGCTCACGGAATGGGTGACAATCCGTGACTATTCGGTCACCTCGGGTGGGAAGAAAGCGATTTCCGGTGAGATCCTGACCTTTCGTCCCGGCGCGGAGCTGACGCTCGACATCGACATCAGAAAGCATGATCTGGATTTGACCGTTCTCGTCGTCAAGGACGGTGAGATCTATGATCAGAAGGATGTGAGCGGGCCGGATATGGTCACGTTCCCTCTTTCAGAACCCCAGGATGAAATGGGATATGTGAGACTGGTGCTGATGGAGGGGAGCACCATGCGCATCGCCACGAACCCGATCTTCCTGCTCAAATAGGGCGTGAGGGAGCAAGGTCCGGTCTTGCGGCGATCCCCCGTGGCATCGCCCGACTGAAAAGACAAGGAACGATATGATCGTATCGGTACACCAGCCCCACTACCTTCCCTGGCTCGGATATTTCGACAAGATCGATACTGCCGATGTGTTCGTTGTGCTGGACACTGTCCAGTTCGAGAAGAACGGCTGGCAGAACCGCAACAAGATCAAGACCGCCCAGGGCTGGATGTGGATGACCGTACCGGTGAAGCACGATTTCGGGACATCCATAGCTCAAACAGGGATCAACACCACTGTCCGCTGGCGGAAAAAACATCGGCAGGCCCTGCTGACGAACTATTCGAAAAGCCTGTATTTCGACCGGTACATGGACTATTTCGAGACGGTGTATGGTACGGAATACGACCGTTTGTGTCCGCTCAACACCGACATGCTCGGGTGGTTTGCGGGCGTTTTGGGCATCGAGACCGGGATCGTGGCGGCTTCGGACATGAACGGGCTTCCCGACGAACCGAACGAGCGTCTCGCCGAGATCGTGAAACGGCTGGGAGGCGATGTCTATCTGGCCGGCGCCGGATGCGGGGATTATTTCGACGAAAGGCCTTTTCGGGACAACGGGATACGAGTGGTGTTCCAGGACTACGAACCGGTCGAATATCCCCAGCTCTATGGTGAATTCATCCCCCGTCTCGCGGTGGTCGATGCCCTGTTCAACTGCGGGGACGGGACACTCGATATCATTCGAAACGGCAGGAGGACACGGCTGTGAAGATTCTGGCTATCGGTGCGCATCCGGACGACATCGAATTCGGCTGCGGCGGAGCGCTTCTCCGCTTCGCTCGTCTGGGACACGATGTATACATGTACGTGGTCACCGGCGGTGAAATGGGAGGGGACTCTCCGGTGCGTCAACAGGAGCAGCAGGATGCGGCAGCTTTCATAGGCGCCCGCAGGTTGTTCTGGGGCGGATATCAGGACACACGCATCCCCCTGTCGAAGGAGCTGATCACAAATATCGAGGATGTGCTGAAGAAGATACAGCCCGACTATATCTTCGTCCACTACAAGGAGGACACCCACCAGGACCACCGTATCCTGTCCAGCGCCACCCTGTCCGCCACGCGGTATGTCCCCAACTTTCTGTTCTATGAGGGGCCGACGACGGTCAACTTTTCGCCCAACGTGTACATCGACATCGACGAGATCGTGGAGGACAAGCTGGAACTTCTCAGAAAGCACACATCCCAGGTGGGCAAAGTGATTGCCGGCATGCCCGAGCTGTCCATTGTGGATTTCGCTTCGGCGACCGCCCGTTTCCGGGGTATTCAGGGACGGTTGAGATCCGCTGAAGCGTTCCAGTCGCTCCGCCTGCTCATCGATGTTCCGGCAAAGTGCTGACCAGGTGATGGCGCCCGTGCTCGTTGAAAGGCCTGACGGTCCGTGAATCATTGCGGATTCCGGTGCCGCTGTCTTTGAAATGGAGCATGTTCAGGCGAGGATGGTGTGGTCGAGGACGATCTTGACGCCGATGCCGATGAGGATGATGCCGCCGAAGAATTCCATGCGCCTGTTGAACGCGGCGCCGATCCTGCAGCCGATTTCGAGACCGATTATGGTGAACCCCGCTGCCACGAGCCCGATGATGATGCTCGGCGCCCAGATGGGAGCGTTGAGCACACCCAGGCTCAATCCCACCGCGAAGGCGTCGATGCTCGTCGCCACGGAGAGGCCGTAGAGCACCCATCCCTGTGTCGGGTCGCCGCTGAACTCCGCGCCCGTTTCGGTCATGATAGACTCGTAGACCATCTTCCCGCCGATGAACCCCAATAGTCCCATGGCGATCCAGTGATCGAAGGAACTGATGTATTGCTCGATCGCCGATCCCGCACCCCATCCCGCCAGCGGCATCATGAACTGAAAGAACCCGAAATGGGACGCCATTCTGAATACCTGCTTCCCTGTCACGCACCCGAGCCGTATCCCCGCCGCCACGGCAACGGTAAAGGCGTCCATGGCCAATCCGGCCGCCACGACAAGCACCGTGAAAATGTCCATTCCCATCTCCGTGTTGTCAGGTTTTCCTGAACAGGGCGACGATATTCGTGCGCAGACGGCGAAGTCCCGGCAGCCGTGTCACGAGATGATACGCGAGCAGGGCCGAGAATACAACGGCGTTGGTGCGGTTGATGTCCTGCACCGCGTGGATGGCTTCAGTCTCGAAACCGGGCAGTCTTTGCAGGCGGCCGATGGTGTTCACACGATGATATGCCGGAAAAACGTCCTCCTCCCGTGCGCCCAGAACCCCGGTGAACAGCCGGTTTCTGATTCTCTCCGGGACCAGTTTCCCCGCCAGGATGAGGGGCGAGTGTAGATTCGTCGTGTGCAGAAGAAGCCGTCCCCCGGGCCGGAGTATGCGGCGGATTTCGGCGAATACCTTCTCCGGCTCCCGGATGTGTTCGGCCACCATGTTCATGGATACCAGCGTAAAGGAACTGTCGCGGAAGGGCATGCTCCCCATGTCTCCGAGGAGGAAATGGAAGGACGGGTCCGCTTTTGCTCCCGGATGGCGGCCGATGTCGAGACCGACGTTCAGGGCGCAGGGGAATTCCCTGATGGCGATGTTCTCGCCGCAGCCCGCGTCGAGCCAGCGGGTTTCAGGGCCGGTCAGGTGTTCCAGGATACCATCGTATATGGACCACCGCTGCCTGAAGGACGGATCGAAACGGGCGATCAGCGCATCGGCGCGTTCACGGTCCATCGAGGCGCTCCTTTTCCCCGATGGCTATGATCGAGAGCCCGAAGGGAGGCGGAATGAACCGTTCGGCGGTCATGAATGCCGGTGTCAGGATGTTGAAGGCTGACAATGCGCTTTCCGGCAGAATCGATTGTTTCAGTATGCGCGAGGAAACGAACCAGCCCAGGGCGCCCGGCATGTTCATGTGAAAGAATTTCAGCGGCTCGAAACCGGTCGCGCGAAACTTGCTCCTTACTTCATCGACTGTGTATCGCCGGAAATGATCCAGATGCCGGTCCAGGCTCCCGTAAAGCAGCGGATGCGCCGGAAGCTGGAGAATCACCCTGCCGCCGGGCTCGAGAATGCCGTGGAACTGGTCCAATGCATTGATATCGTCTTCTATATGCTCGAGAACGTTGAACGCGACAACCGTATCAAGACCCCTGTCCCTGAGTGAGTCGCACGAGGACTCGAGATCGAAACGGACGACCTCGACATGTTCATGGCTGCTGAAGCGTTCCCCGAGGGTCGCGAGGTATGACTCCTCCATGTCGGAGAGCACGAGCTTTTCCGCATCCAGGAACCAGTGGGAGTTGTTGCCGATACCCGAGCCCACTTCGATCACCCGTTTGCCCAGCCAGGGGCGGATTCGCTCGATCACCCAGAGACTGTAGCGTTCGAGCGTGCTCATGCGCCTGAGTGTTTCAGCACCGATGGGGTGGGGATTTTGCATGGTCAGATCAATCGAAAAAAGCGAACCGTATGATGGAATAGATGGCGCTCACACCGTCTTTCCAGCCAATTTTTTTGCCTTCGCTGTACCTGCGGCCGTAATAGGAGATGGGTGTTTCATAGACCCGTACCCCGAGCCGGGCGATCTTGGCTGTCAGTTCGGGCTCTACGCCGAACCGGTTCGACTTGACGGTGATACGGTCGATGACATCACGTCGGAAAACCTTGTAGCAGGTTTCCATGTCGGTGAGGTTGAGGTTGGTCATCATGTTCGACAGCAGTGTCAGGAAACGGTTGCCGACGGTGTGCCAGAAATAGAGCACGCGCCGCGAACCGCCCATGAACCGGGAGCCGTAGACCACGTCCGCCTTGTCGTTGACGATGGGGGACACGAGCCTGTCGTATTCCGAGGGATCGTATTCCAGGTCAGCGTCCTGGATGATGACGATGTCGCCGGTGACACGGGTGAATCCTGTCCGGAGAGCCGCTCCCTTGCCCATGTTCTTTTCATGCAATATGATATGAAGATCGGAATCGTCTGAAATGCGATGGAGAACATCCCTCGTTCCGTCCGTGGAGAAGTCGTCCACGATGATGATCTCCTTTTCGAACGGCGTCCGCCTGACATGTTCGAGGATGGTCTCGATCGTGTCCTTTTCGTTGTATACGGGAATGACGATGCTGAGCTTCACGCGTGTTCCTTTCTCATTCATTTCGATATTCCACAGGTAATATAGGCCTTTTCAGCCTGCTTTTCACTAGGAAAATACAATGGAGCGGGAGTGATGTTCCGGTGCGGTCAGCCATTGTCCATGGCCATTGAGTGAAACGTTGCCATAGAGTGGATGGTATGAATGTGGGCGATTCTTTAATCCGGATATCCAGTTCGGCAGGCAACGCATGATTCAGATGTTCTCTGCAAAACCCCCTTCCGACGCTTCGCGCCACCTTCCCCCGTATCGGGAGAAGGAAAAGCACAGCAGGCCGGATTCCCTCTCTCCCTTCAGAGGGAGAGGGAGCGATGGATCTGCAACGTTTCGACTGAATCCCGGAGAAGGGGAAAGGATGCTTGATTAACGGGATAACCGGCTTCTTTAAAGTGCTATAAGTACTAAAAGTGCTTATAGTGCTTAGCGCACTGATAGTACTTTAAATACTATTAACACTTTAAAAGCCTTGTGAAAAACCTTTGACTCTTGTTCACATTTATCACACTTGCA
>CAYNWJ010000297.1:0-5548 GCA_964400815.1 uncultured bacterium | reverse complement strand
ATGGCCCTCCTTTCGGGCTGAGCGGGAGACGTTCCCGGCTGGGGAAATATAGACCGGGAAACGGATGCAGACAAGATGTTCTTCCCGAATGACAATCCCCCATTTTTCGGCTCAAACATATTTCGAGGCTTTTCAGTTTCTGAACCGGAATTTTCGGGATTACGGGATGAACCGGGATTATAATCCAGTCAATCATTTCATCCCATTAATCATGGTTCAAACGGCGTTCGGTCAATCGTCATTCTTCTATCGTCGCCAGCATCGGTTACATGCGGTATTATCAATTGTTCAAAACTATATTATAGCTTATGTGAATTATCCGATGGGTTTTTTGGGGATTGCCAGGTTATTCCCGAATACCCGGCCGGAAATGCATCATGACGAGGCGCCAGGGAATAGTGAACTCCGGCAAGCCATCTGCGGTCAGTTCAACGCACACAACCAGCGGATGATACGTGTTGTCACGGCATAAGTGATGTGATGTGAAAGAACTGAGTGCTTAAAGTACTTTAAGTACTATAAGTACTATAAGTACTTAACATACTATAAATACTTTAAAGCATGCTCCCCTTATCAATTCTCCCGGCTCGTTGAAAAAATCCGACACGATTACCATCTCCTCACACCATCAGTTGGAAGGGGGCGTGCGCCACGGTCATGATGCCGGTATGCCTGCCGAATAATTCCGGTTGTCTGTCCGCGCGCGGGGACCTATTTTTATCCAGCTCCGGACCGGCCGCCGAACCATTGGGCGGGTCGGGAGTATATATACCAGCGGAAGTTATGAATCGTACAATGATATGAGATTGGAGAGGATAATGAAACGACGTCAATTCATGCTCACAGCCACGGGAGCGGCGATGACGCCTGGCGCCTGGCGCGCCGCAGACGCCCAGACCGCCCACCGACGGGACGTGTCATACGAGCCGGACCGTCCACTGGAAAGCACCGGCCTTCGCATCAGGGATGGTGTGCGGCTCCTCGAGGACAATGAAAAGGGAAATATCCGTCCCGAGCTCCGGGAGGAGATATCCGAAAATCCCGGAGCGGTGTTCATCATCAGGGCCGATGTCAAAACGAGCCGTAACGCCGACGGCGCCTGGAAACCGGTCCCAGACCAGATGGAGCGTCTGGGAGGCCGCGTGGCCGGACTGGTTTTCAGGAAGGGAACCGACAGGAAGGGATGCACCTTCATCAAGCCGAACCTTGTCGGGGGTCTCAACGCCGGGAGGACGGTCGACCAGTGTCACGGCGGCATCGTGCATCCCCATTTCGTCGTGGGCATGACCGACAGGCTCCGGGACCTGGGCAACACAAACCTGGCCATCGGCGCACGCGGCGCCCTCCGTCACGAGCATGTGGTGGCGAGCGGGTTTAAGGACCTGCTCGATTCCCATAATCTCCCCATGATCGAGGCGCATCTCCAGTATTTCAGGGACTATGACCGTTCGGAACTCGAATGGCACAGGAACCGCCGGGGTATGGTGCAGCGGAAATTCCCCACGTACAAACCGGCCTATTCGAAAAACACCTCGTTCGTGAACATCGCCCACGCCCATGTCCACAAGGTTGGGCACACAACCCTCACCCTCAAGAACCTCCAGGGTGTGATGCCCCGCGGGTACGGCCACATATGCGACGCCTGGACCTCGATGGACATGTGGCGCGCCCATCTCATGAAGGATTTCAACCGCGATTACCGCGAGGACATCCAGAAGTCCTATGTGAAGCACGCGAACATGGGATACAAAAACTGGGATCCCGGCGGTTTCCACCGCTCCTACCTCGCCGCCGGCGGCTGGGAGGCGTTCGAGGATTCCCTGAAAAAGTACCGCAAGAGTCGCGGTGACGAGCGCGACAGGCATCTGGAAAGGTGCATGGACATCGCGGACACCCGGCTCTTCTGGGCGGAGATCTGGGCCCAGCGCATGATGGACATCGTCGAGGCCCTTCCCCCACCCATGGTCAGTATAGTGGAGGGGACCTTCGCCCGCGGCGCGGACGGCATCGTCAACGCCAATTTCGTCACGGTCGGAAAATCCATGGTCGCCGTGGACGCCGTCACCACCTGGATCATGGGACACGACCCCCGGGAGGTCCCCTATCTCCGCATCGCGAAAGAACGCGGCCTCGGAGAGAACGACATCGACCGGATCCCCCTGTTCATCCTCGACGAGCGGGGCGTTCACCGGGTCAACGATGTGAGCTCGATCGAGCGCCAGAGGCTGGCCATCAACAATTTCGGCGGCATCCGCGACCACGATCCGGTCATTTTCGGGGCGTGATCGACAGGCCGAATGGCTCTGCACCGCATCACCGATATTGCATAATGGCGGCGGATGGATTACATTCAGGACTATTCATGTATCGAAGGACGATTGTTCATTTCAATTCCAGGGCTCGCAGGAGCCGGGAGGATACGATGCCCCGCATTTCGTTTCTCGTCACGCTCACCGTCTTGATCCTCGCGCCCGCCGTGGTGTTCGCCCAGGCCGACACACGCTTCGGCATGCTCGATCCCGCTCCCTATACGCCGGGCGTGGACCCCGATCCGCGCATGTTCATCGGCGACTGGCGGGAAACCATCCCCCGCGACCTCAGGGGCGGCATTGTCGTGCGCGACATCCTCACGGAACTCGAGGGCGACGACCATCTGCATCCCACGAGAAAAGGCGCCGTTCTCCGCACCATCAAGACCGTGGGATACGCCACCATCGAACCCCATGTCACCACACAACCGCACGCCAACCAGGGCGAGCAGGAACTCTTCTATGTCAGCGGCGGCGAAGGTGTCGCGAAATCGAACGGGAAGACCTACGAGCTGAAGGAAGGCGTGGGACTGGTCGCCGCTCCGGGTGTGGAATACACCCTCACCAACACCTCCGATTCCGAGCATCTCACCATGTACCGCGTCGTGGAACCGATCCCCGCAGGCTTCCAGCCGAAGACCGAACTGGTGCGGACCTACGAATACGACCACAACGAGGCCATGACCGTACACTGGACGAACATAGACCGGGGCATTCTCGGGCGTGGCGACGGCACAGCGGTCGTGGGAGGCTTCACCGCGGTCAAGCTGGACCCCATGACCATGGCCCAGCCTCACAGCCATCAGGACGGGGTCGAGGAGATCTGGATAGCACTCAAGGGCGACATCACCATCCTTCTGGGCAAGCACCTCTTCAAACTCCCGGTCGGCGCCGCATACAAGGTGCCGGAAAACGGCATCTGCGCCCATGCGAACATCAACAACACTGATTCGCAGATCAAGCTCATGCACATGATGCACATCCCCGAAGGAGCGGTCAGGCGCACCAGGTGATTCAACGATGATATGCCGGCGTCACCGAAACCGCCGTACACAACCCCACGGAAAGAAAGGTCGGGATCGTGAAACTGTCAGCCGTGAAAATCCTTACGCTCATCACCATGCTGTGCGCCCTCTCCGCCGTATCCTTCGCGGAAACGGAGGCGGAGAGGAAGGCGGAAGTCGAACAGTGGGACAAGAAGAACCTTCGCCGCGCCACCGGCATGGTCACCGACACGTCACGCCGGTTCCTCGAAATACCGGACGACTATCCCGGCAGCCGCGACATCGTCATCGCGAAAACACCGCCGGCCATCGATTTCGCGCCGATCCGCGGGCTGAACCCCGAGTTCTTCCCCGAGGACAACACGGGCATGTGGTCCCAGTGGGGCGAGGTGACAAAAAGCCCCGACGGCAGGTTCTACATGGCCACGGGGGACCATCGCTGCAGGAACGGGAAGGTATTCATCACCGAATACGACCCGGTGAAAAAGGAACAGCGCATCGCGGTGGACGTGGGCAAGCTCTGCGGCTGGCGCGAGGGACAGTACGTTGACGGCAAGATACACGGACGCATGGACGTCCTGCCCGACGGCACCCTCGTTGCGGCCACCTGGCTCGGGCGTGACGTCACACAGGACGACCTCGACCACGGGTATGTACCGGGCGGGCACCTTCTCACCTACAACGTCAACACCGGCATGGCCGAGTATCACGGCGTACCCTTCTACGGGGACAGCTGGCCCTATCACTCGATCGACACCCAGACCGGCATCATCTATGCCGTGGGGAATTACGGCTACTTCATGGCCTGCGACGTGCTGAAGGGCAGGCTCCTCTATGGCGGCATGCCGCCGGACGACATACGCTGGAACACCCGGGCGATGCTCCTGGACGAGCGGACGGGGAAGGTCTATGGCAGCGATACCGAGGTGTATCACAAGTTCGAGGCCGACGACACGGAATATGGTCTGGTGAGCTACGATCCCCGCACGAACACCTTCAAACGGCTCGAATGTTCGGTCCCGGTCAACCCGGTGACGGGGCTCTCGACCAACCTCCGCGCCTATTCCGCGCGCCGCATGCCGGAGGATTTCTTCTGGTGTTTCGACTACCAGGGAACCGTCTTCAAGTTCTTTCCCGACGAGGAACGCACCGAACTGGTCGGTGTCAACTGGGACGAAAAAGGGGTCTATGCCGCCTCGATCGCCATGAGTCCCAAAAACCGCTACATCTATTATGTCATCGGCTCACACACGAACTCATGGAAGTGGGGCAACCCCGTGGTCCAGTACGACACGACGACGGGGGACAAGAAGGTCATCGCATTCCTTACGGATTTCTATCACGACACCTACGGATATCTCACGGGAGGGACATACGGCATCGAACTGAGCGCCGACGGCTCGCTCCTTGTGATACAGACCAACGGCAAGTTCGGCCCGAAGTCAGGCGGCGCCATCGACCAGCCCGCCATTTTCGCCGTGCATATCCCGGAATCCGAACGGGTGGAATGAAATCCCGTGCGGGCGGACGTGTCCGGGACTTGCGGCGCGGGGGCGGCTCGTTGCTCATGAAAAGTGGGACATACTATCATCCAGTGTTGACAATTTGACACTTTCATGGCATTGCCTTCACGGTCCACCGATCTTATATTTGTTTATCCCGTTGCAACTTATACGTGCCCGATAAGTTTGGCGCTATATTTGCTTATTGATTTTTATCTGGTATATCGGAAACAAGAGAATAGAGAGGAATGTTTCAATGGCGACAGTAATGGTTGTCGATGATTCGCATGTCATGCGGCGGGTCATTGTCAGCTTTCTCGAGGACCACACACCGCATGACGTGGTCGCCGAGGCTGAAAACGGCGAGGACGCCTACCGTAAATACCGGTATTACGAGCCCGATCTCGTGACGATGGACATCACCATGCCGGTGCTCGACGGTATTCAGGCGACGAAGAAGATCATCAAGGAGTTTCCCGACGCGAAAATCATCATGGTAAGCGCAGTATCACAGAAAGACCGTGTCGTGGAAGCCATCAAGAGCGGCGCCAAGAACTTCATCCTGAAACCCGTGAGCGCCGAAAAGGTCATTTCCATCGTTCAGCGTGTCCTGACGGAGAATGCGAACGGGAACAGCGGACCGGTATAAATATCTGCTGTGAAGATAGTCAAAAAAGAATCCGGGTATCCAGTTCGATAAGCAACACATGATTCAGCCGTTTTCTCTGCAAAG
>CAYNWJ010000296.1:0-5558 GCA_964400815.1 uncultured bacterium | reverse complement strand
AACTGCGAGCCCGATACCGAGTTTTTCGGCGGGGAAACCTTCACCGTGGGCGGCTGGACCATCGAGGCCATCCATACTCCCGGGCATTCGACCGGCGCCATCTGTTATCTCATGCGGAAGAGCGGGAGAACGGTGCTTTTCAGCGGGGATGTGGTGGTGCACGGCGGCAAGCTCATGTTCCTGAACTGTACGGGCTCGGTCATGGCGGACATGCGGGCCTCCATGCCCAAACTCGGAGGACTGGGTGTCGAGGAATTCTATCCTGGGCACGGGTGTTTCGTCCTGGCGATGGGACAGGAGCACATCGACAAGGCCATCGAGGCGCTCAAGCACCTGGGCCCGCCGCCGAACGCGTTCTGAGCGCCGGGCGCACACTCCTGACGGATCATATGAACGTCCAGGCCGCTCCGCAACTCGTTCAGATTGCAGCCGTAAAGCGTTGCAAAGAACCGCTCTCCGACAATGCCTTGATCGAGGAATCCGCTCTTCTCCGGATATAGTGGCCACTGACTGCGCATTCATGGCATGAAAAACCCCCGCCTTTTGTACCGGACGGGGGTTTTTTCAATGGTTTGGCAGCTGAGTTCACATACCCTGGATTTCCGCGATGCTGAATGACGCGTCGCCGTGGATCTGTTTCCAGACGCCGTCCTGGAGTTCCTTGACCACGGTCACACGGGGGGTCATCTTGCCGGCGTTGCCTTCATTGTCGACGAAATCATTCTCGACGTAATAGGTCACAACCGCCGCCGTGCCGTCCCTGGAGACCTTGATGAGCATGTCGTGGATCTTGAAATCACATTCGGACATGCCGCCCATCGCAGCCTCGTACCAGGCTTTCACACCGTTCGGGCCCTCCCATCCCTGGATACGGTCGCGCTCGGCCGGGCCCCAGATGGTGATGTCGTCGTCGTGGGACCAGATCTGGCTGATCTTGTTCATGTCAAGATTGCTCCAGGCCTGAGCATATTCCATCTGCTCACGTTCGAGCTGGGCCTCGATGGCGGCATAGTCGGGTGTTGCGGGGGCGGCCTGTTGGGCCTGCTGCTGATTTCCACAGCCAGCAAGGGCGATCACGAAGATGATGAGGAGAGCGGTAACTGTTCTGGTCATTGTCCTGCACCTCGTTGTTGTAATGGACGATTATGAATGCGTAACGATACACCTTCAGTGCTTTCCGCGCATAATAATATCTTGAAAAACCGCCGTATGTCAAGGTTTTTTTTCGAATTAATGCGTGAAATGCCATTGTCGACGGCATGCTCATGCGGCGTAACACACTGCGATCAGACCACGGCGAATGATGGTGTTTTCGATTTCCAGCGACCGCGTGTGAAATCGGGACAGGCAACCGGGGCGCTTCCGGCGGCGATGGACTGTTCGGATAGCGGCACGATGCAGCTCATCACCACGGAATCGTAAACGTCGATGGGCGTCTGCACGCGGTTGCGCACCGCCTCGAAAAACATGCGGAGTTCCAGATAGTCGGTGCCGCCGTGCCCCGCCTCGATTCCCGCCGTCCATTTCTTGTCGTAATACCAGGGGTGGTTGAACTCCTCCATGTAGGGCGGGAAGGGCTCCCACTGGTGGTAACCGGGGCTCCGGTCCACAATATAGACGGAATCCCGCTGCTCGTTGTATATCCCGAGTGTCCCCTGGATCATCCAGCGGTTGTCGTAGGGACGGGGAATCTGCATGTCGTAGTTGATGACGATCGAGCGGCCCTGTTTGGTGCGGACGGTGGAGGTGACGATATCCCCCTGCTGATAGGTGCGTCGGGCGTTCGGGTGGTCCGGGCCGAATGTGCGGGTGAAATAGGCGTTGATGCTCTTCGATGCGGTCGCCGTCGATGTCACGATGTCGAACCGGTCGCCGCAGTTGATGTCCATCCAGCTCAGCACGGGTCCGAGACTGTGGGTGGGGTACTGGTCGCAGTTACGGTTGACAAGGAATTCCCCGCCCCACCGCATGTTCCCCTCGGGATCGAAGAACCAATGGTCGATGCAGTCGTGGGAATGGGCGCAGTGGCAGTGGACGATCTCGCCGAAAAGACCCCGCCGTATCATGTTCAGCACGGCGAGATTGTCCCGGCGGAAACTCCAGTTCTCGAGCATCATGCAGGGAACACCCGTCTCCTCGTGGGTGTTGACCAGGTCCCAGCACTGTTCGAGCGTGATCGCAGCGGGCACCTCGACCCCGACATATTTCCCCTGTTTCATGCCATACACCGCCATGGGCGTGTGGAGCTGCCAGGGCGTGGCGATGATGACCGCGTCGAGATCGTCACGTCCCATGAGCCTTTCATAGGCGTGGTCACCGTCGGAATAGAGATCGGGAGCGTCCCCGCCGTTCTTCTCCACGATGTCACGGGCGGCGGCGAGGTTCTCGGTGTCGATGTCACAGAGCGCCGGGAACGAAAGCCAGGGGATCGCGTGCATGGTCGTGAGCAGCGACCTGCCGCGGTTTCCCGTGCCCACCACCCCGACGCGTATCTTCTTATGTCGTTCCTGCGCGTCCCCGGTTTTCATCGCCGTCAGCCCCAACGCCATGGCGCTCCCGCCATGTATGAACGATCGCCGTTTCATGCCGCCACTCATCGGCCGGCCTCCTTTGCGTGTTGTTGTCCCGGTTTTCACCTGTTACGTCGTGTTCCGGCTTCAAAAGGCTTGACCGCCGTTTCAGAATTTCTCCGATGGCGATTTCTGCTGACGTATACTCTCGAAACTCATGTCCCGGGTTATGCGCAAAAGTTCGCCGTCACCCTTCGCGAGATCGATCTCGACATACTGTTTTCCTTCGTGGCGCACGACCCATTTGTCGCGTACATCCTTGTAGGTGATGGTGTTGCCGCCGGTGCGCGAGGAATACATGTACATGTCGTAGGCAAGGGCGAACTCGTCCCGGTACTCCTCGGAAACCATCCCGGTGACCGGGACCTCGATCAACGCGCCTCTCCGCTTGTCCAGGCGGTGGACTGCGGTTACCGGCACACGGCGGGCGATCTCCAGGGCCACCCGCATCTCGATATCGTGGTTCTTGTTGGCGAGCAGCACATAATCGACGCCGCCGTTATCCTTGAACGTTCCCATGCAGACGCCGTACGACAGATAGCAGGTGGGCTGGAGCCAATAGTCCTCCGGCACCTCGCGCACGCCGCGCGGGAGGGGCGCCGTGTGATGGACATCGACGGGTGTAAGGCGGACGAGCTCCTTTCCGATCACCGACAGGTCGCGGTTGATGTTCGCGATATCCCGGCCGCAGTCGTTCAATTCCGCCGTCCCGGGCTCGAACATCCGCCCCGCGGTGAACCAGAGCACCCCCTTGAGACCATAGGCAAGCGCGGTGAAAACCGTCTGGCGCAGTCGCTCCTCGTTGTCGGGCGGGCGGACGTTCTTCGGGCCGCCGAAGAGACCATAGGGATTGGCCTTGACCTCCGTGTAGAGAAACAGGGGCACACCGGCCTTCTTGGCCGCCTCCCCGTAAATCTCCAGCTTCGTGAAATGCCCGTCGCGGCCCCACCACCATTGATAGTAATCATAACTGAGGATGGACGGTTCCACCGTCTCCATGAAGCTTTCGAGGTATTCGCCGCCGAGGGAGATGAGGTTGATGAATGCGGGCTTCGTCGGATCCGCCGCCACATATGAGTCATATATCTTCGCGAGGGCGTCGAAATTGTGCAGCGGCTCGTCCATGATGTAGTAGCCGTAGAGGGCCGGATGGTCCTTGATGCGGCCGATGCTCTCCGGCTCCACACCCTCGACGAATGCCCTGAGGCCGTGGCGCCCGCAGACATCGAGCTGGTGTTCATCGGCCAGGACCACATTGACGCCCGCATCTGCAAGCGCCTCCGCCCGCGCGTCGTCATCCACATTCCGATCCCATGGCCAGGAACCGTAAATGACGAACTCGTCCATGTCCCAGCCCTGCGAAAGCGCGTTTCCCGGCAGGAGCACCGCCAGAATCAGAAAAAACGCCGCAGCATGTCTCATTGACTCTCTCCCTCGATTTTCGAAATGCATGTGCCGCCGAAGGGCGTCACCACCGTCTGACGCCGCCGCCCGGCATGATCATTCGGGAATTTCGTTCCATTTTTCGATGCGGACCGTGGGCAGGCGGTAGTCCCCCACCTCATCGGGCGATACGGGACGATTGCCTTCGTTCGCCGACTTGTAGGCCGCGATCAGGACCCGGAGCTTCGTGATGATATCCTCCCGCGTCTCCAGGGACTCATTGGTGAAGAAAACCCGTTGAATGTCCAGGATGAAATCCCGGAGTGTGCGCTCGTGATTGCTCCAGTTCGTGTCGGTGATCCCCTCCATGACCGTATGGTCGCGATAATAGACCTTGTACCACTCGGTCGAGCGCTTGTACCCGCCGAGAGTGAGTGAACCCTGTATCGGCGGATCGTCCCCGCGGGACTCGTATTCAAGGTGAATGCGCGAGGGCGGAATACCCGTGGGATCGTACCCGGAGGAACCGTCCCAACCGTGGAGCGAAACCTTCCCCACTCCCGGCCCGATGAGCTCGTACAGGGGATCGAGGCCGTCGGGAGCATAGGAGGTATAGAATGCGAAGGAGGTCGATGCGAGGAAGGCCGCCACGTCGTCACGTCTGATCTTCTGATAGCGGAGAACATTCTGGAAGAGGCTCCGGCTGTATGCGCCGGTGTAAACCGCCGCGTTGTTCGCTTCCGCCAGGTCGAGGATGCGTTCGCAGGCGGGTACATTCACCGCCACGGGCGAGCAGATGAAAATGGGCTTTCCCCGCTCGAGAAAGGGCCGTGACAGCTCCTCCGACCGGTCGAAGTCCATGATCAGCGCCGCATCCACCTCGTCCGCCATCTCCCGGAAATCATCGCAGATGTTCGGAATGCCGCACTTCTTCGCCAGCCCCTCCGGCGAGTGGTCATCGTCGTTCCAGAAATCGAGCATCTTACGGACGTATTCCGGCGAGCCTTTATAATTTTTCGAATAGTCGCCGCCCCAGATATGGGTCACCCGCATGTTCAGGGCGTTGTACTCGTAGAAAGTGTTGTTGATCGAATGATTGAAGGTGCCGTAAAAGGAGAACGGCCCCGTGCCGACCACACCGACACGGAGGATCCGCACCGATTCGGGTATGTTGTTCTGCGCCACTAATGCCTCCCTGGATAATCCTCACATAACGGTAAACATGAACTACGATTCGTGTCTTGACCCGTGCATTGCATCACGTATGAATATGCATCGAAGCAGGGGATTGCAAGGAAAATTCCATTATGCGGTTTTCAAGTGCTGAACCGGGATTTTCAGGATTACGGGATGATCCGCGATTAGAATCCTGCCAATCCTTTCATCCCATGAATCATGGTTCAAACGGTTTACAGTCAATCATCATACTTCTATCAACGCCATTATCATAAACTTAAGCCGGTTATCAAGTTAAATAAGCACCCTTTTCCTTTTTACGGGATTCAGCTCTATCACGATTGTGGAAGCGCCCCCTCTCCCCGGCCCTCTCCCCCTTAAAAGCCTTGTGAAGAACTTAGTCTGTCACCACGTCGCAACACTGGCTAT
>CAYNWJ010000295.1:0-5565 GCA_964400815.1 uncultured bacterium | reverse complement strand
TCCGCCGGCGGCTGCACCGTTTCGATGGTGGTTTTCGCCAGGGCGGTGAGGTCCACGTCGGTCAGCTCGCGCTGCTTCCTGCCGGATTCGATACGGGTCATGTCGAGGAGGTCGATGATGAGCTTGCGCATGCCGTCGAGCCTGACCAGGCTGCGGTCCACGATCTGGTCGTAGGCCCCGATGGAATCGCCAGCCGAATGGCTCTTCATGATCTGCATGTAGCCCTCGATGGCCGCGAGGGGGGCCTTGAGCTCGTGGGCGAGGACGGATATGAACTGGAACCTGACCGCCCGTTTCTCCTCGGCGAGACGGCGCGCCTGCTCCTGGAGGATGAACCGTCCGGCGGCCTTCCGCACCACGCTCTTGAGCTCCTCGGGGGTGAACGGTTTCGCCAGGAAGTCGTAGGCGCCCCGCTTCGTCGCCGTGACGGCGGTATCCAGCGAGGCATAGGCGGTGATCATGATGGTGAGCATGCCGTTCTGTCGTTCCGTCAGCTTTTCGAGCACATCGAGACCGCTCATGCCGGGGAGTTTGTAGTCGAGCAGGAGTATATGCGGATTCCAAGCGTCGATCTTCTCCAGGCCCTCCTCGCCGGTGCCCGCCTGCTCCACGTTGAAATCGACCTCGTCCTCGATGTCCGGTATCGCGACCCGGTAGTTCCTGAGGGCGCGCTCGATCGCCATGCGCATTCCCATCTCGTCGTCGATGACCATGACCCGCAGCGTTTCCATGGTTCACTCATCCTTTCAGGAGACGGCCCATTTCGCGGGTGAGCTGTTCGAAGCGGATCGGTTTGGCGAGGATGGCGTCGGCCTTGAGCCAGCTTCGCTCCTCGTCGGTGGCGGCGTCGAATTCCATGCCCGTTTCACGGGTGACGCCGGTGACGAGGATGACGGGGACATTCCTATCCGCCTTCTTGATGTGGTGGCAGAGCACGAAACCGCTGTCCATGTGCTCCATCATGAGATCGAGGACCGCGATGTCGGGTTTCTCCGCCTCGAAGGACTCCTTCGCCTCCTTTTCGCTTTCAGCGCTGACGACCTCGTAGCCCGCACCTTCGAGCTGCGCCTTGAGCTGGAGCAGCAGATCGATGTCATCGTCGACGATCAGTACCTTTTTCCTGTCCATGGTCCGTCCCTGTGCGTTATGTGGATGATTCACGTTCGAATGTCTTGTATGCAATCAATATAAAGTCATGCTTTTGCCGAAACAACGCCCGGTCCTCATGCTTCCCTGCCCTTTCGGGGAAGAGTGACGGTGAACGATGCGCCGGTGGGACCCTCCGAGGGGTCGGCGTTCGATTCCACGGAGATATCGCCGTAATGCATCTTCACGATGCCATAGGTGACCGCGAGCCCGAGCCCCGTGCCCATGCCGAGCTGCTTGGTGGTGAAGAAGGGCTCGAAAATCTTGTCCCTGATCTCGCGGGGGATGCCGACACCGGTATCGCTCACCCTGACGGTGATCCGGTCGTCGTCCCCGCCGATCACCACCGTGAGTTTTCCGCCGGCCTCCATGGCGGCCAGACCGTTGGTGATGAGATTCGTCAGCACCTGGATGATCTGGTCGCGGTCCACCTCCGCCACGAACGAATCGGTTTCTTCGGACAGCTCGATCTCAACACCCTCCGGTTTCTGTACGGCGAGCAGGGTCCGTTCCACGAGTTCGCGGATGTCCGTCGGCTCCAGCACGACCTTGTTCTGCCGGGCGAAACCGAGCAGTCCCGCCACGATCTTCTTGCAGCGGTCGGCCTGTTCGGCGATGAGGCAGAGATCGTCACTGAGCTTTGGATCGTCGCCGAACTCGTCCCTGAGCAGATGGGCGTACATGAGGACCACGCCGAGGGGGTTGTTGACCTCGTGGGCGATGCCGGCCGCAAGCTGTCCCATGCTCGCCAGCTTTTCCGACTGGACGAGCTGATCGCGGGTTTCGGCGAGCTCACGGTTGGTGATGTTGAGGTCGCTTACCGTGCGGCTCAGCCGGTCGATGGTATAGGGCAGGCACATCTCGCTTTCCGCCAGTCCCTTGTAGATCGCCACGGCGTGTTCGCGGCAGGTTTCATACCCGCAAGCGCCGCAGTTCAGTTCGTCCTCGGGTGTGGTCTTTCCCATGCGCTCGAGTATCTTGGCGATCTCTTCCTCGTTCTGCACGGGGATGCGCTGGTCGTTCTCGCGGAATTCGCGCGTGAGATCGAGATCGGCGAAATCGGCCAGCGCCGCGAGCCAGGTCTGACGGTCCCGGGTGGCGATGTGATCGCGGACATACCTGCCCACGCGGGACTTGCGGCTGAAAAGCGGGTCCTTCGAGGACATGCCCGCGCCCATGATGCAGCCGTTGCAGCAAAGTATTTCCAGAAGCCGCGCGTCCAGGTCCCCGGAGCCGAACTCCTTGACCGCGTCCACGAAGTTGCTGCGGCCGTCGGTCGCCACCACATCGCCCGTCATCAGATCTTCCTTGATGCCCGCGGCCTGCAGGAGTCCCCTGCTGACCGGGAAGAGCGCTCCCGTACCCGCGTGGGGGGGGTCGAAATCGGACGGTTCGGCGTCAGCGGTGGTCAACCCGTTTTCCGCGAACATGGTCTTCAGTTCGATGAAGGTCAGCACGGCATCCACCTCGCCTTCCAGGAGCGTGCTCGCCGCCTCCCGTTTCTTGGCGATGCAGGGGCCGATGAACACCACATACAGGGGGGCGTCGTGGATCGAACGGACGACCCGGGCGATGGCAGCCATGGGCGATACGATGGGCGCAAGAGAGCCGACCAGTTCTGGGTGGTATTTTTCCACGAACGAGATGAGCGACGGGCATGATGTCGCTATATAGCGTTTGCCGTCGTTCTTCGCGAGGAGCTTTTTGTAGCGGTCGGCCACGAGATCGGCACCGAAGGCCACCTCGTGAACGTAATCGAACCCGAGTTCCCGTACCATTCCCACGACCTTTTCAGGTTCGGTTTCGGGGAAGTCCGCGGGAAAGCTCGGCGCCACGCATGCCGCGACGGGGACATCGGATGCAAGCAGTTCCCTGATAACGCCGATCGAACTGACCGACTGCTTGGCGTTCTGGCTGCATACCTTTATGCAGTTGCCGCAGTTGATGCAGCGTTCGCCGATGATCTCCGCCTGGCCGTCGGCGATACGGATGGCCTTGGCCGGGCATTCACGGACGCAGGTGTAGCAGACCCTGCACCGTTCCTTGACCGTGGTGACGAAGGATATGTCGTTTTTCGCCATGGTTCCGCCGCCTTCCGTGTGGTTGCATAGTTCATGGGCCGGGAGGGAGTGGAGCGCTGCGCGCCCCGTTCCCTTCCCGGCGTTTACATTCAGAGGAGCACGTCCTCGCGCTTGTGGTAGTGCGTGTGGAGAAGCTCGTGGCTCTTTTTCCCCAGAGGCTTGCCGAGGAACTCCTCGTAGATGCGCCTGATTTCGCTGTTGTCGTGGGAGAAATGGATCTTCTCGTCACGGTCGATGTTGTAGAGCTTCTGCAGGCGGTGCTTCACCGCGCCGGGATCGACGCCGAGAAGCTGTCCGCCGCCCGCGATGCAGCCGCCGGGGCAGGTCATGACCTCGATGAAATGTACGTCGGCCCTTCCCTCGCGGACATCCTCGAGGAGTTTGCGGGCGTTGTCCAGGCCGCTCACCACGGCGAAACCGAGATCGAGCCCGCCGACCTTCAGACGCATTTCCTTGCGGTTTTTGAGTCCGCGGACCTCCTGGATCTTCGGGTCCTCGAGATTGGAGCCGGTGAGCATGAAATAGGCCGTTCTGAGCGCCGCCTCCATCACACCGCCCGTCGCGCCGAAGAGCTTGCCCGCCGTGCTGCGTTCTCCGAAGGGTGTGTCGGCGGTTTCCGGCTCGAGCGCGTGAATGTCGAGGCCGTGGATGCGGATGAGCTTGGCGAGTTCGCGCGTGGTGAGGACCACGTCCACATCGGCCACGCCTTCCCTGAGCATTTCGGGCCGCGCCGCCTCGAATTTCTTGGCGGTGCAGGGCATGACCGACACCACCACGATGTTTTCCGGGTCGATGCCCTCCTTTTCGGCGAACCGGCTCTTGATGATCGCGCCGAGCATCTGCTGCGGACTTTTGCAGGTGGAGAGGTTGTCAATGAAATCAGGCTGGAACTGTTCAACATACTTGATCCATCCCGGCGAGCAGCTGGTCATCATGGGAAGTTTTCCGCCGTTCTGTATGCGGTGGATGAGTTCGGAGACCTCCTCCATGATGGTCAGGTCTGCGGAAAAGGAAGTCTCGAAGACCCGGTCGAAGCCCATCTGCCTGAACGCCGACGCCATGACGCCCGCGATGTCTGCGCCGGGTTTCATCCCGAAATCCTCGGCCAGGGTGACGGAGATGGCGGGAGCATGCTGGACGACCACGAATTTCCCGGGGTCCTTGAGCGCGTTCATGGTCTCCTTGATGCCGGACTGCTCGGTGAGGGCGCCGGTGGGGCAGACGATGATGCACTGGCCGCAGTTGATGCAGCTGGAAACATTCAGGCCCTCACGGAAGGCGGCGTCGATGCGCGTTTTGCTGCCGCGGCCGGCGAAATCGATCGCCGAGACGCCCTGGACCTCCTCGCACACGCGGACGCAGCGGCCGCAGAGGATGCACTTGGCCGGGTCGCGGACGATGGACATGCTGGATGTGTCCATCTTGTAGTCATTCTTCATGCCCGTATACCGCCGCTGACGGACGTCCAGCTCCTCGGCGAGGCTCTGGAGTTCGCAGCGCTTGTTGCGGTCGCAGTACAGGCAGTCGTCTGGATGGTTCGACAGGAGCAGCTCGATGATGGTTTTGCGCGCCCGGAGCACCCGCGGCGAGTGGGTCCTGATCTTCATGCCCTCGGCCACGGGGTAGGCGCAGCTGGGGACGAGGTTCCTCTGGCCCTCGACCTCAACCACGCACATACGGCATGCGCCGGTGGGGAAGAGGTCCTCCATGTGGCAGAGGGTCGGCACTTTGATGCCCGCGCGCCTGAGGGCGGCGAGAATCGTCTCGTCCTTTTCCGCCTCGACGGTTCTATTGTTGACTTCGATGGTTATCATGGCAGCGTCCTCTATGTGGTTTACGGTGTGGTCCGTGTGCTATTCGACGGTTACAGCCCCGAAACGGCAGACCTCGAGGCAGTTCCCGCAGCCGATGCAGTCGTCGGCGACGATGTAATGGGGGCTCTTCTTCGCGCCCTTGATCGCATCCGCCGGGCACTTGCGCGCACAGAGCGTGCAGCCGGTGCATTTCTCCTCGTCGATGCGGTAGGTTTTGAGCTCCGTGCAGGCCCCCGCGGGACAGCGCCGCTCGTAGACGTGGGCCTCGTATTCGTCGCGGAACCAGCGCAGTGTGCTCAGCACCGGGTTCGGGGCGGAATTGCCCAGCCCGCAGAGGCTGGTGTCCTTGATGACCTCGGCGAGACGGTTCAGGTACATCACGCCCTGGAAACGCTCGAGTGCCTGGGTCTCGTCTTCGCCCGCCCGTCCCCGGGTGATGCGGGTGAGGATCTCGAGCATGCGCCGCGTGCCCTCGCGGCAGGGGATGCACTTGCCGCAGCTCTCGCGCTGGATGAAGTCCATGA
>CAYNWJ010000294.1:634-5574 GCA_964400815.1 uncultured bacterium | reverse complement strand
GCTTTGCAGAGAACTGCTGAATCATGCATTGCTTACTAAACTTGATACCCGGATTCTGAAATTACCTGCAAAAGACCCCCTTCGGACTTCGTCCGGTCCTCCCTTTTGATGGGGGACGCCCGGACTGCCGGAGAAAAGTATCTTGCCTCGAAAGTGTTAATCCAACCGTATTTTGAAGTATGTGGCGATTTCCGGAAAATGGCAGCACCGCAATCCGCCTGTTCAAGAAAACGATTCCCTCGGAAGGGTTTTTTTATATATTCAGGTATGAGAGGTCTTTTCGAACGCACTGCACATCTCCGCGGCCGTCTTTCGTTTCATGTCCCGGCGGCAGGAGTTCATCTTACAGGAGGTCGTCATGGCTGAGAAACTCAAGGTCGCACTGGTCGGAACGGGGAGCCGCGGTTCGACCATGTGGGGAAAGACGGTGAAGGACAATTACAGCGACGTGGTGGAGTTCGTGGGCCTGAGCGACATCAATGCCAAGCGGCTGGCATTCTCGAAATCCTACATAGGCGTGTCCGTCCCCACCTTTCTCGATTTCGACGAGATGGTGGAGAGCACGAAGCCCGACGCTGTCATCGTCACCACGGTCGACTGTTTCCATGCCAAGTACGCCTGCCGGGCCATGGAGCTCGGCTGCGATGTCATCCTGGAAAAGCCCATGGCCACGGACGAGAAGATGTGCCAGGAGATCATGGATACCGAGCGCCGCACGGGGAAGAAGGTCACGGTGACATTCAACGCCCGGTACGGCGCCCCGGTCGTCCGCATCAAAAACATCCTCATGTCGGGCGACCTGGGGGAGATCACCTCGGTCGATTTCTCCTGGTATCTGGACACCTCCCACGGCGCGTCCTATTTCCGGCGCTGGCACGCCTACAAGCAGAAGAGCGGCTCGCTCCTCGTACACAAGGCCACCCATCACTTCGACATGATGAACTTTTGGCTGGACGCCGAACCGGTGGAGGTGAACGCCTGGGGCGATCTCCGTCATTACGGGTGGAACGGCGCGATCAGGAGCGGGCGGTGCAGGGGCTGCCCCCACAAGAGCGAATGCCCGTACTTCTGGGACATCACCTCGAACGACTTCATGATGAACCTCTACGTGAAATGCGAATCCGAGGACGGCTATATCCGCGACGCCTGCCTGTACCGCAAGGATATCAACATCTGGGACACCATGTCCCTCCGCGTCAGGTACCACAACGATGTGCTGATGAACTATTCCCTCAACGCCTGCATGCCCTACGAGGGCTACAAGGTTTCTTTCAACGGCACGAAAGGACGTCTCGACGCCCGGGTGTTTTCCCGCCAGCCGTGGGACGTGGAAGGCGTGGCCGACTTCCGCATCACCCCGCTCTTCAGCGGAAATTCACGGACCTATACGCTGCGTCACAACGAACCGGGCGGCCACGGCGGGGCGGATCCGAAGCTCCAGGACATGATCTTCCGGGGGCCGAGACCCGATCCCTATGGCCAGGCGGCGGGGACCCGCGACGGCGCCCTTTCCATCCTCATCGGCATCGCGGCGCGCAGGAGCATCGAGCAGCAGCGGCCCGTCTTCATCGAGGAACTGGTGAAGATGTGACGGGGCCTTCCACGGCTATAACGGAATGAAAAAGAACATACTCATCGGAGGAACAGCGCCATGTCTGACAGACCCCTGAAACCAGGACGCAGGAAGTTTCTCGGCACAGCCGGAGCGGCGGCGATGACGGCGGCCGGCGCGGCGAGCATGGGACAGCCCGGAACCGCCGGGGCGCAGGGCCGCAACGGCAAGCTCAGGATCGCCCTCGTGGGAACGGGCATTCGTGGATGCGGCCTCTGGGGAAAAACCCTCAACGCCAACTACAACGATGTGCTCGAGTTCGTGGGCCTCTGCGACATCAACCCCATCCGCATGGAATTCGCGAAATCCCACATGGAGGTGAACTGTCCCACGTTCACCGATTTCGACGAGATGATCGCCAAAACGAATCCCGACAAGGTGATCGTGACCACCAAGGACTGCTTCCACGCCAAGTACATCTGCCGCGCCATGGAACTCGGGAAGGACGTCATCACCGAAAAGCCCATGTGCACCGACGAGAAGATGTGCCAGGATATCATGGATACGGAGAAACGGACCGGGCAAAACGTGCGCGTCACCTTCAACTACCGGTACGGCCCGGCGGCGGTGCGCATCAAGGAAATTCTCATGTCCGGCGAGATAGGGAAGGTCACCTCCGTCGATTTCACCTATTTCCTGAACACCTCCCACGGCGCCTCCTATTATCGCCGCTGGCACGCATACAAGCAGAACTCCGGATCGCTGCTCGTCCACAAGTCAACCCACCATTTCGACCTCATGAACTGGTGGCTCGACGGTGAGCCGGTGGAGGTGAACGCCCACGGAGACCTGCGCCATTACGGCTGGAACGGGAATTTCCGGAGCGAACGGTGCATGGACTGTCCCCACAAGGACAAATGCAATTACTACTGGGACATCACCACCAACGATTTTCTCATGAATCTCTATGTGAAGGCGGAACCGGCGGACGGCTACATCCGCGACGCCTGCCTGTACCGCCCCGACATCAACATCTGGGACACCATGGCCCTCCAGGTGCGGTATCACAACGACGTGCTCATGAACTACTCCCTCAATTCCTGCATGCCCTACGAGGGCTATTTCGTGGGATTCAACGGCACCAAGGGCCGTCTCGACGCCCGGGAATATCACAGCCAGCCCTGGGAGGTCGAGGGGATGGCGGATTTCCGCATCTCGAAGCTCCATGGCAATTCCCGGACCTTCATCATTCCCCACGGCGGCGGCGGCCATTGGGGCGCTGACGAGAAGATGCAGGACATGATCTTCCGCGGGCCCATCCCCGATCCCCTGGGGCAGAGCGCCGGATCACGGGCGGGAGCGCTGTCGATCCTCATCGGCGTGGCCGCGAGGCGCAGCATCGAGCAGCAACGGAAGATCACGGTCGAGGAACTGGTGCAGATCTGACACATCAGACGGCGGGAGGGGCCCTGTGTCCCTCCCGTCCCGTGGATCGCCTGAAAAAGGCCGCCCCGGTTCATCCTTTCACATGCCATTCCACACCACGGGACCTTCATGCCTCCATCACCTGCCCAGCTTTTTCCGCGTCGCATCCGCAGCGCGGCCCAGGCAATGCGCGCCCTGCCCTTTCGCAGACTTGCACCGTCCGACGGCGCCCGGCATTTCGATGAAACCCTGAACGCAGCACCCGGTGAATCGCCCCGGCTGTTCTATGTGCATATCCCCTTCTGCCGTAACATCTGCGATTTCTGCGGATACAACCGCGCGCTGCTGCCGGACCGGGAAACCGTCCGGTCGTGGGTCGATGCGCTCGAACGACACATTATCCGGCTGGCGAAAACCGGATGGGCGCGGGAAAAGCCGTTTCGGGCGGTGTATTTCGGCGGCGGTTCCCCGACAGCGCTTCCCGTGGAGGATCTGGCGCGTATTCTGGAAACCATCCGGGATACTCTTCCGGTGGACGAGGCGGAGATTACGGTCGAATCGTGCATAGCTGATATCGGAAGGGAAGGCCTCGGTGTGCTGAGGACGACCGGGTTCAACAGGATCAGCTTCGGCGTCCAGACCTTCGATACGGAAATCAGGCGCGCAGTGGGTCGTGAATCGGACCGGGAAACGATCCTCGACCGGCTGGCGGAGGCCCGTGATGCGGGATTCGCGAACATCTGCGTCGACCTGATGTATTGCCTGCCTGGACAGACGGACGAGTCCTGGCGGGCCGACTGCGAAACCCTGCCTGCCACATCTGCGACCGGATGCAGCGTGTATCCGCTGATCGTGTTCCCGCATTCCGCTCTGGGGGCGATCCAATCCGGGAAAGGCGGCGTGAATTACCCCTGCGATCCGGACATGGAATACGGCCGGTTCATCATGGCCGATGAAATCATCGGCGATACGGACGGTTGGGAACGGTTTACCCCGGTCCAGTATGGCTTGAACGGAACGGGTGACGCCGTCTATGTGCGGGAGTATGCCGACGGCGCAGATGTTCTCGCCGCGGGAGCCGGGGGAGTGAGCCGTATCGGAGGGACCATGTTCGTCAATCCCGCCGGTCCCGAAGCCTTCCGGGCATCCGAACCGGGAGTCGCCCCGGGTCCTACTGCCATGACCATCGACAGCGGTTTCGCCTCCCTGTCACACCTCCTGTTTCTGACCGGCCGTATGCGCATCGGCGCGGATGAGGTCGCAGATTCACCCGCTCGCTACGGATC
Organism: uncultured bacterium; assembly: GCA_964400815.1. Classification (GTDB taxonomy): domain Bacteria; phylum Latescibacterota; class Latescibacteria; order Latescibacterales; family Latescibacteraceae. Next base: position 1,311 of record CAYNWJ010000294.1, on the reverse strand, counting down.
GATGATCGGGGAACTGGAAGAACAGGGCCTCGTAGAAACATACGGGGACGTCGTGGAACTGACACGCGACGGTCGCTACTGGGCGGGAAACATCGCGGCGATGACATGCGAAATCATCGCGGAGGAAATCACCGGAATCTCCAACGGAACAAAGGAAACATGATGAAACGACTGGTGTTGTGCTGCGCCGTGCTTCTCACCCTTTCCCATCATCCGCAGGCGGAAGCAGACGGCGCCACGGCCGCAGGCGCGTATCTCGATGTCATCCTCCGGTGCCTGGAAACGACCGCCTCGAACATGGAAACCATCAGCGCGGCGGCGGACAGCGCGGCGGCCCGGCTTGTCGCGGGTCGCTCCATGCATGTGACGGATGACGATCTTTTCACGAAGGCGCGGCGCGGCGGATTCGTTCGGGAGGCGGCGGGCAGGGCCGGAGGACTGGTCCACCTGAACGGCATGGACGCGGCTTCGACCGTCGCCTTTGGCGATGTGGTGCTCGCCGGTTCTCTCGATCAGTCACCCTCCATGCAGCGCAACCAGTTCGACCGGCTCAGGGGCGCGGGCGGATTCATTGTTCTCTTCGGGCCCGGCAAATCGCTCCCGGCGGAAAGCGCGGACATGGTGATCGACAACGGCTTCGAACCCGGTCCGGGGATCGTCGTTTCGGCCGCAGGAGA
>CAYNWJ010000294.1:0-624 GCA_964400815.1 uncultured bacterium | reverse complement strand
GGTCCGGCAGCGCACATCGCAAATGTCATCAACATGTGGTCCTTCACCGCGGAATTCGCCGCCGCCTGCACCCGCCGGGGAAAGATGCCGCCTTTCTACAAGAGTGTCTACACACCGGGTTCACGGGAATGGAACGCCCGGGCCGATGACGCCCCGTTTCATGAGGATATCGTTCCCGAGGCCGTTCCCGCCGGTTCGCTCGGAGGAGCATACATCGATTCGCTGAGGTCCTATCTCACGTCGATACGGGAGACGGAACTGCCGAAATTCACCGATGCCGCCTCCCTGTGCACCGGGGCGTTGCGCGACGGGCGGGACATCGTGCTCAACTATAACGGCCATTTCCTCGAAAGCCAGGCGGACATGCCCCTCTATCCCGGCTATTACTCCCGCTTCTCCGTCGACTCCCTCGGGGAAGGCGATGTCTGGTTCCACATCGGGTATTCCTATTATCCCCTCTCGGAACTGACAACGCTTGGGGACAACGGCGCCCGGACCGTATGCGTCTTCACCGGGGGACCGACCACCCACGGCCCGGGTGAGGCGGTTGAACCCGATCCCACACTCATGGACGTCTACATTGACCCGTACTGGCGGCACGGTGACGCCGTGGTCGATGTGCCC